>NZ_JASEWO010000049.1:0-26228 GCF_030024295.1 Pantoea sp. Pa-EAmG | reverse complement strand
ACGTCAGCACGTGATCTACAAAGAAGCCAAAATTAAGTAATTTTGGTGTTCTTGCGAAAAACCCGGCTCCGGCCGGGTTTTTTGTTTCTGCGCTACGTTGAGGAGATGAGATGCCTGAATTACCTGAGGTAGAAACCAGCCGACGCGGTATAGAACCTCACCTGGTGGGAGAAACCATTCTGCATGCCATTGTGCGCAATCCGCGTCTGCGCTGGCCGGTTTCCCATGAAATCCACGCGCTGAGCGACCAGCCGGTGCTCAGCGTACAGCGTCGCGCCAAGTATCTGCTGCTGGAGCTGCCGCACGGCTGGATCATCATTCATCTTGGCATGTCCGGCAGCCTGCGCGTTCTGCCCGGCGAACTGCCGGCTGCGAAGCACGACCACGTCGATTTGGTGATGAGCAATGGCAAAGTGCTGCGCTATACCGATCCGCGGCGTTTTGGCGCCTGGCTGTGGACTACCGATCCGGAAGGCAGCAGCGTGCTGGCGCACCTCGGTCCGGAACCGCTGAGCGATGCCTTCAGCGGCGGGTATCTGTATGAAAAGTCGCGCGGCAAACGCACGGTGATCAAGCAGTGGCTGATGGATAACAAAGTGGTGGTGGGCGTGGGTAACATCTATGCCAGCGAATCGCTGTTTACCGCCGGGATCTTACCCGATCGTCCGGCGATGAGCCTGAGTGAAGCGGAAGCGGAACTGCTGGCGAACACCATCAAAGCCGTACTGCTGCGTTCGATTGAGCAGGGCGGCACCACGCTGCGTGATTTCCTGCAGACCGACGGTAAGCCAGGCTATTTTGCGCAGCAGTTGCAGGTGTATGGACGCACTGGCGAGCCCTGTCGCGCCTGCGGTACGCCGATCCTCAGCGGTAAACACGGTCAGCGCAGCACCTTCTGGTGTCCACGCTGCCAGCACTGATTACGGCTGCGCCAGCTTCGCCAGCAGCGCCTGATGCACCACGGCAGGCAGAAATGCCTGCACGTCACCCTGATGGCGCGCCACTTCCTTGACCAGCGACGACGAGACAAATGAGAAGCCTTCGGACGGCATCAGAAACACGCTCTCCAGCGTGGGCAGCAGATGACGGTTCATGTGCGCCAGCTGCAGCTCATACTCAAAGTCCGATACCGCACGCAGACCGCGCACCAGCACGTTCGCGTTCTGCGCCTGGGCAAAATTCGCCATCAAATCGCTAAAGCCAACCACCTCAACATTTGGCAAATGGGCCGTAACCTGGCGCGCCAGATCGACACGTTCATCAAGGCTAAACAGCGGCTTCTTACTCGGGCTGGCGGCAATTGCCAGCACGATGCGATCAAACATCTGCGCTGCGCGCGTGACGATATCCAGATGGCCCAGCGTCATCGGGTCAAATGTGCCAGGATAAATCGCTTTAGTGCTCATACGCGGCCCTGTGTTGAGGTGTGATGCAGCGCCCAGAGCGCCGAGTATTTATTAAAGGTGTATTGTGCGTTGACCACCGCCAGAATCCAGCCCTGTTTACCATCGAGAAAACCGGCGCGCAGCAGCAGCGTCTTAATAAACGCGCCTGCGGTGTGGCTGAAAACAGAGAGAATACTGCAGCGCTTGCCGCGCTGAAAGCGCTCCTGCGCCCAGGCTTCGGCATAGTTCATCTGCTTGCGCTGGAAGGCGATCAGGTCGCGGCAGGTCAGGTGCTGCAAATCACCCGGCAGCGCCACCACCGGCGTGCCCTGCGTCTCCAGCGATTCGTGCACCAGATTGTCGTTATAGCGCAGATGGCGCGGATAGAGGCGCAGCACGCGGTCGGGATACCAGCCGCTGTGGCGCATAAAGCGGCCGAGAAACATATTACTGCGCCCGAGGCTGTAAACCTTATCGCTGGGTGGCTGTATCAGCACCTGCTCAATGGCGCGGCGCAGTTCTGGCGTAACCCGTTCATCGGCATCCAGCATCAGAATCATATCGCCGCTGGAAAAGGCCTGGGCGCGCTGACGCTGCTTACCAAAGCCGGCCCAGCCGTCTGCCTGATAGACCTGTGCACCGTGCGCGCGTGCCACCTCGATGGTCGCATCGCTGCTGCCCGAATCCAGCAGAATGATTTCATCTGCCCAGCTGACGGAAGCCAGCGCCTCCGGAAGGAGTTCAGCTTCGTTTTTGGCGATCATCACCACGGAGAGACGTTGGCGTTGTGACATGCGTTAATGAGCTCGTGGAGGCAGATGCGGTTCGAGTAACTGTAGCAGACGCTGCAGTGCGCCCTGATTCTGGTGCAGCACGTCTACCGCGTGGCGGCCGTAGTAGCGGCGATAATCGTCATCCTGCAGCAGGTTCGCCACTTCTTTTTCCAGCGACACCACATCAGTAACGATGATCAGCCCTTCCGCCTGTTGCAGACGGGCGCAGATATCTTTGAAGTTCCAGATGTGCGGGCCCATCAGCACCGGAATGGCATGCGCAGCGGGCTCGAGCGGATTGTGGCCGCCGCGCTCCACCAGGCTGCCGCCGACAAAGGCCAGATCGGCGATGCCGTACAGCAGCATCAGTTCGCCCATGGTATCGCCAATCACCACCTGCGTGGCGCTGGAGGGAATCTCGCCGCTGCTGCGCAGGGTAAAGCTGAAGCCGCGTTTTTGCGTCAGGTTGCAGGCATCTTTAAAGCGTTCCGGATGGCGCGGCACCAGAATCAGCAGCAGATCCGGGAACTGTTGCAGCAGGCGGCGATGGGCGTCGAGCACGATGGCCTCTTCGCCTTCGTGCGTGCTGGTGGCGATCCACACCGGCCGGCGCGACGCCCACTGGCGGCGCAGCGTCACCGCGCGTGCTGCCAGTTCCGGCGTAACGGAGATATCAAACTTCAGACTGCCGGTCACGGCCAGGTGCGAGCGCTTCAGGCCGAGGCTGAGGAAACGATCGCCATCTTCGACGTTCTGCGCGGCGATCAGCGTAATGCGCTGCAGCAGGTCACGCATGAAACCGCCGAGCTTTTTATAACCTCTGGCGGAGCGTTCAGACAGGCGCGCATTGGCAATCACCAGCGGAATCTGGCGCTGATGCAGAATGCGAATGATGTTCGGCCACAGCTCGGTTTCCATGATAATCACCAGCCGCGGGTCGACGGTATCGAGGAAACGGTTAATTGAGCCGGGCAAATCGTACGGCAGATAGACGTGGTGCACGTCTTTGCCAAACGCCGACTGGGCGCGCTCGGAGCCGGTGGGCGTCATGGTGGTCACGGTAATGGGCAGCGTCGGATAGCGATGACGCAACGCGCGCACCAGCGGCACGGCGGCGAGCGTTTCACCGACCGAAACCGAGTGCAGCACGATGCCGTGCGGTGCCACTTTACCGCTGCAGTAGCCGTAGCGTTCCGCCCAGCGTTTACGATAGGCCGGTGCTTTTCGACCGCGCAGCCACAGGCGCAGCCAGATCAGTGGCTGAATCAGATAAAGCAGGGCTGTATAGAGAGTCGTCATAGTTAAGGTTACGACCAGTTCGCGTCAAAAAACACAGGAAAGGCGGCATGTTAACAGAAACTGACCGCCTGCTCATACCACTTCGTCAACGGGTTTGCAGGACGTGCTGATAAAGCGAAGTCAGCGCCTGCGCCAGTCTTTGCGGACCATAAGGTTCAATTTTGCGACGTGCGGCTTCGCCCAGCGCCGGATTGAGCGAAAGTGCGGGCGTTGCGATTACCGCTTCGTTTAACGCTTTGATATCCAACGCATCGCAGACAAAACCCTGTTCACCGTTGGTGATAAATTCTGCGCCGCCGCAGCCGGTGCTGGTAATGATTGCCAGCCCGCAGGCCATCGCCTCCAGCACCACATTGGGGAACGGATCGTACAGGGTTGGCAACAGCAGCGCATCGGCGGCGTGATAAAACGGCTGAACGTCCTGCTGCACGCCCGCAAAGCGCAGGCGGTCAAGACAGTTAAGCTGGTTCGCCAGCTGCTGATAGCGCGCCAGCTGTTTGTCCTGGCCGACCACCACCAGGTAGCGATCGCTATTAGCGACCGCTTCGATAGCGGCCTTTAGCCCTTTGCGTTCGAAGCCGGAGCCGACGTAGATCATCACCGTGGCGTCCTGCGGCAGGTTGAGTCGCTGACGCGCGGCGTGACGCAGCGTATCGCTGGCAGGCTGAAAACGCTGGCTATCAATGGCGTTGTGAATCACGTGGATTTTGCTGGCATCCAGCGCGAAGTGGCGCAAAATATCCTGCTTCACCATGTGCGAATTACAGATCACCGCTTTCAGCGAGGGCGCGTTGAACATCTCCGCTTCCGCCTGCAGCACATAGCGATGGTACGGGCTCAGGCTGGCGCTCAGCCGCTGCCACGGCGAAACAATGCGCGCGCGCTGCTCCAGCCATACGCGATGCACACCGTCGCCGGCGCGGAAAATATCGCAGCCGGCGATGCGCTCGTGGCTCTGTACGATATCGAATTTTTCCCGCTCCCAGCAGGCGCGCGCCGCGCGGGCAAAGCCGCGTTCACGCGAGATGCGGCCGAACTTTGCCGGATTGCAAATGTGCAGGTGCCAGGCCGGGTTCGGCGTGCCCTGCCAGCTGCGGGTAATGATGTTGAGATCGAGCTGCTCGCCGTCCAGCGCTTCCAGCGCGCGTGAGATAAAGCGCTCGGCACCGCCGTCCGGCCGGTATTTCTGCCGGACAATCGCCAGCCGTAACTTAGTCATGCAAAAGGCTCCTGGCGGCGTCAAGCACATCCTCAACCGGGATGGCAGACAGATAGCGCTGCTCGGTATTGGTATTGATCGAATCCGGTGACGGCAGCGGCGCATAGTCGCCCGCCCAGATAACGCGGTTATTGTCGCCCCACGGGCGCCAGTGCTGCAGCTTGGTCGGGCCGAACAGCGCCAGGCACGGCGTCTGCAGCGCCGCGGCCATGTGCATCGGTGCGGAATCAACGCCAATAAACAGCTGTGCCGCGTCGATCAGCGCCGCCAGCTGCGGCAGCGAGAGCTGGCCCGCCAGCGACACCACGTTCGGCGTGCGGCACAGCGACTGGATATGGGCGATCATCGCCAGCTCTTTCTGATCGGGCGCGGCGGTCAGCACCACGCTGCGACCATCAGCGGCCAGCGCATCAATCAGCTGCGCCACCTTTTCATCTTCCCAGCACTTAAAAACCCAGCGCGAGGTGGGCTGCAGCACCACAAACGGGCCGGTAATCGACTGCTGAGCGAGGACATCCTGCACTTTTTGCTGGTCGGCGGTGCTGAAATGCATGGAGGCTGTCGCCCCGGCGGTGGGAATGCCGAGCGGCTGCAGCGCCGTCATGTTTTGTTCCACGGTGTGCAGCTGATGGTGACGGTCGGTGGAAACCAGCTGGTTATGGCACCAGCGCCAGAACGCGTTGTCGCGCTTGCGGTACGCAAAGCCAATGCGCACCGGGGCACCGGACAGGCCGGTAATAATGGCGCTGCGCCACTGGTCGGCCAGATTAATCACCACATCGTAATGGCAGGCGCGCACCGACCGCACCAGCGCGACCTCATGGCGAAACTTCTGCCAGCCGCCTTCCTTTTTCCAGTTGCGATCGATGATATGCAGCTGACGGATCGCCGGATGCGCTTCCAGCATCGGGCGCGTCTCTTTATACAGCAGCACATCAATGTTGGCCTGCGGATAGCGCTGGCGCAGCGCATTGATGGCAGGCGTGGTCAGCAGCATATCGCCATGATGACGCAGCTTTATCAGCAAAATATTTTGCGGTGTAAAGTGGGCTGGAATCGGGCTTGCCATACTCAAATCATCTCAAAATTCAGTGAGCTGATTGTAGGGCAAACCCTGGAGGGGTTAAAGCCGCGGCGGGCGCTTATTTATTGCGCCAGCGATAAATGCGGCTCAGCCACAGCAGCAGCTGATACCACTGACGCGCGCCGCGCGCATTGCGCAGCATGCGTTTGTGCGTCTGGCTGCTAAACAGATCGGCGATCATTGCCTGGCGCGCTGCGGCGTCCGGTTCGCGCCGGATAGCGTGGCACACGCTCAGCGCTTCGCGGGTAATCTGCGCGTGGAAGCTCGGGTAAATCTTCACCTTGTGACGATAGCGCGTGTTGATCTCTTCCAGCATGCGCGCGATTTTCAGGTAGTGACGCTGATAGTCGACGTTGTGCTGGCCGGTGCGCTTGCGGTTGCTGATCGACGCATCGTGCATGTAGTAGCGATACAGCACCCGATCGGTGTAGCGCACGCGCTTAACGTTGAGCATGAACTCAGTGGTCCACGGGATGTCCTGATGATGCAGACCGGGTTCAAACTGCAGATTAAGCTGTTCGATCAGCTCACGGCGGTAGATACCGAGCCACACGACGTGCAGGTAACGCCGGGTTTTCAGCGCCTTGTTGAGCCACTCCGGCCCGCTTAATACGCCGGTGCTGGTGAGGCGATCCCGCGGAATCATCGGCTTAGTTGTCTGGCTGGCCTTGAAAAACCACTCGGCGTTGCACTGCGCAGCGTCCAGCCGATCGCGCTCCGCCATGTCGACCAGCGTCTGGTACATCGCCGGATCCATGGTGTCGTCGGCGTCGGGAAAGCTGACGTATTTACCCCGCGCCACAGCCAGTCCGGCATTGCGCGCACGCGACACGCCACCGTTCGGCTGATGAATCACCTGGATATGTGGGTACTGCTGCGCCAGCGCGTCGGCGCGCTCGCCGGAGCCGTCGGTGGAGCCATCATCAACAATGATGATCTCCAGCGACGTCAGGGTTTGTGCCAGCAATGCATTGATACAGCCGGTAAAGTCAGCACCAGCGTTAAACATCGGGATAATGAGACTGAGTAGCGGGGATGAGCTATCGGGCTGCGCTGTCATGTTCTTCGTTGTTCCGTCGCGCCAGGCGCTGCTGCTGCCGGGTGCGGATAAAATCATGGATATCATTTAGCTTGCGTTCATCCAGCTCGAACAGCTGTTCAACCGGATGGGCAAATTTGTATTGCGCAGCGAACACAAACGAAGAGGGCGCGATGTGGTTCGGGCCAATTAAGAGCACGTCACCCAGCGGCCTTTGCTCCTCTACGCAGCAGGGACCATAAATTAAAATCACCGGTACCTGTTGCGCGTCGGCAATATACACATTGCCGGAATCCGAGGCGATATAGAAATCCATCTCGTTAATGGCGGCAGGCAGCGCCTCGAGCGGAATTTTACCTACCAGACTCACCAGATTGTTTCGCTGACCGGCAACTTTAAACAACTCCTGAACGCGTGATTGTTCATTCGGTGCGCCGAAAGCAAAAAAAGTGCAGGGGAGATCGCTCAGGTGGTCGAAAAGCCGACACCAGATTAACGGCGGAATGGTTTTGGCCTGATTCCCTGCCGTTACGCTAATACCAATGCGGATGCCCGGCACCTGCGTAATTTCCGCGGGCAGCGTTTCCGGTTGCCACAGTGGCAGGGTGGCATGTTTGGGATAACTCTCTTTGGTAAAAGAGCGATCGGCCAGTTTCAGGTAATTTTCCAGCGTTAAGGTATTTTTCTCGTGATAAACCACGCCGCTGGCCGTTAAATAAAACAGGCCCTGATAGCCTTTGCGCCGATAGCTGGAAAGAAATTGCTTGTTACTGGCATTGCAGCAGGCGGCAATAAATAAATTGAGATTGGTGGGATGCAGCAAATAAATATTGTCGTAGCGATTGAGCAGCTGCCACACCAGTTTTATTTTTTTCATCAAACCGGAGCGATGATCTTCGATATACCAGATGTGCTCCAGCGTGGCGTCACGTTCAGCCAGCGGGGCGACACTATAGCTCAGCAGGGCATCGCTTTTTCCCAGGTGGGATAATAACGGCGTGATATTAATATAGTCGCCAATTTTAGCGGTCTGTATCACCAGGTTTTTACCGGTGCGGCCATGAACAAACTTCATCACCCATTTGACCGGCGAAAAAAGAATAAACAGTAGTACGTACGTCAAGTAGTCATCCCCATGATTCGGTCACACCGTCATGGGGGACCTGTTAACCTGAAACGTGCTGCGTGGTTGAAAATGACGTCTCCGCCACCTGAATAAGCTGCAGGTATTGCTGGCAAACAACGCTCAAACTATAAATGCTTAAGTCCAGATGTTGCAACCTGGGGGGAGTTGTATAAATTTCTCGCATTTTTTCTGCCAGCGATGTTGCATTCATCTCTGCCAGACCGCGTGACAGTTCGCCGGTGAGGATCGAAACAGGACCGCCCGGACAGCGCGTACTGACCACCGGGGTGCCGCAGCTCAGGGCTTCGACCAGCACATTACCAAAACCTTCACTATCGGAGCTGACCACCAGCAGGCGCGCGTGCCGTATCCAGGGA
The DNA here is from genome assembly GCF_030024295.1 of Pantoea sp. Pa-EAmG. Classification (NCBI taxonomy): domain Bacteria; kingdom Pseudomonadati; phylum Pseudomonadota; class Gammaproteobacteria; order Enterobacterales; family Erwiniaceae; genus Pantoea; species Pantoea sp. Pa-EAmG. The sequence continues at coordinate 17,926 of NZ_JASEWO010000049.1, read as the reverse complement.
TAAGGATTGCGCTGAAAACCTTCGAAGCGCACGCGCTCCGCAATGCCTGAATTCTGCGCCTGCTCACGCAATTTTTGCGTTATTTTTTCGCTTCCCTGTCCCAGCAAAACCAGCGGCGCGGTGATGCCACTCAGGGCATAGGCTTCGAGCAGGCGGTCATGGCGTTTGGTTTCATGGAAGCGTCCCACATGCACCAGGAAATCGGTGCCGGCTAACGGGCAGGGTTCAGCGGCCAGTCGGGCGAGGCTGTCAAAATCGAAAGGATTAGCGATCACTTTGGCCTGGCGGGGCTGTACGCCAATGTTTTGCACCATATCGTCGATGACGTACTGCGAAACCCCGACGATTTGGCGATCCTGATAAACGTGACGGATTTTCAGACGCTTCAGCCACAGCGAGAAGCCGGTTTTACGTGCCAGATACGAAGCAGAAAACACGCCGTGCAGACAAAACCAGGTTCTGTCTCCATCGAGCGCAGGCGTTTGCCTGACAATGCGGTCAGTTTTATGCAGATGAGAGAGGATCAGATCAAATTTGCCGTGCCGCGCTTCACTGTCGCGCACCGCACGATCCAGCAGGCGCGCGCGGCGCCATGTTTCTGTCAGCTTGCGCCACGGGTGGTTACAGCGATCAAGAATCACCTGGTAATCCACGCCAGCCGGAATAGGGTAATCACATACCTTCCGCAATGAGAAGATCGAAACCTGGTGTCCCTGACTGAGGAAGCCCCCCGCCAGAGTCAGTACGACTTTTTCGGCACCGCCGCCCGGCAGGCCATCAATCACCATTAAAATGCGTTTCGACAAAATTTTTTACCCCTACATGCCAGTCTGCTGTAAAGACTTAGCTGCTATCATTCCCGGTGCTATCAGGACTTAATATAAGAAAATTCAATTAATTATTTTTATGGCCAGGTAATTTTACACGAACGTGCGCTCGGTTAATTGCTAAAATTCAGGCCAGTGAAGAGTTTAAATTATTCTAGTTTAACTAATCTTATACCGCTATCGACTTCCCCCTGAACCCGCATGGGAAAAGTTTGCGCCCGTCAGGAGCGTTGCGTACCATAGCGATTATAACACTGTAATTCACCGGATAAGTTATGGAAAAACCTGCCTTTTTAATTACCCTTGATACCGAAGGGGATAACCTGTGGCGCAATCGCAGCGGCAAGGTCACTACCCATAACGTCCGGTTTTTACCGCGCTTCCAGGCGCTGTGTGAGAAATACGGTTTTAAACCGACCTGGCTAACCAACTATGAGATGGCCAGTGACCCGGCTTATGTCGAGTTCGGACGCGATCTGCTGGCTCGCGGTCAGGGCGAAATCGGTATGCATTTACATGCCTGGTACAGTCCACCTGAATATGCGCTGACCGACGATGAGTGGCATTACCAACCTTATCTGATCGAATATCCGGAAAACGTCCTGCGCGATAAAGTCGCCTATATGACCGATCTGCTGGAGAACGCTTTTCAGCGTAAAATGACCAGCCACCGCGCCGGCCGCTGGGCATTTAATGAAGTGTACGCCCGCGCCCTGATCGATCAGGGCTATCTGGTTGACTGCTCGGTTACGCCGCGCGTGAGCTGGCGTAATGCGCAGGGTGCACCGCAGGGACAGGGCGGAACGGATTACAGCCATTTCCCCGATCGCGCTTATTTTCTTGATGAACAGGATATTTCCAGGCCGGGCGACAGCCCGCTGCTGGAACTGCCAATGAGCATTCAGTATCGCTATGGCGCGTTCACCAATCAGCTCAAAAAAGTGTGGAATGGTATCCGCGGCAGGCAGCGTGGACCTTCAGTGAACTGGCTGCGTCCGGTGGGGGGGAATCTGGCCCAGATGAAACAGGTGGCAGAACAGACGCTCGCACAGGGCAACGACTATGTGGAGTTCATGCTGCATTCATCCGAGTTTATGCCAGATGGCAGCCCCACGTTTAAAACGGAGGCTGATATTGAACGCCTGTATGACGATCTGGAAGGCCTGTTCAGCTGGCTGGCGACCCGGACGCAGGGCATGACGCTCACTGAATTTGCGCAGCTGAAGCACCAGCAGCGCTAAACAGCCCAATCGCGTTACAGCGCGATCTCAGCCAGCATGGCCATCACGTCATCAGGCTGAATGTCTGCCATGCTGCTGCTGCCCTGCGCGGGCCGTAACGCATGCTGATTCCTGCCATAGCCACCAATCAGTCCCGGGTCAGTCGGGCCGAACAGGGTGATGTTGGGGCGATTCAGCGCGGCGGTCAGATGGCTCAAACCGGTATCCACCGAGACCACCGCACGGGCGCCCGCCAGCTGCTGCGCCACCTGCTCCAGCGTCAGCTTCGGCAACACCTCTGCATGATCAAACCCTGCTGCCAGCCGCTGCGCGCGCTGGTGCTCGTGTTCGGCGCCCCACGGCAGCCTGACGTGCAGGCCAGTGGGCTGAACCTGCGCGATGAGCTGGCGCCAGTGATCTTCCGGCCAGTGTTTGTTGTCGCGCGTTGTGGCGTGCAGAAACACCAGGTACGGTTGGCCATCCAGCGGTTGTGCCGCGAGAAAATGACCGGCAATGGCATAGTCGCCCTGCGTGGCCGGTTTTTCATAGCCCAGACTTTTGGCGAACAGTTCGCGCGTGCGTTCCACGGCGTGCTGCTGCTTGCCAATCTCATGACGCTTGTCATACCACCAGCTGGCGAACGGTTCACGTGCGCTGCGGCTGTCCTGGCCATGTTTGATGCCTTTAGCCAGGCGCGTCACCAGCGCGGCGCTTTTAATCAGCCCCTGGGCATCAATCACCACGTCGTACTGACGTGACTGCAGCTCGCGTTTGAATTGCACGCGCTCTTCGCGCTGCTGGCTGCCAAACCAGTGTTTGCGCCAGCGACGAATCGCCACCGGCAGGACTTTGTCGACGGCCGGATGCCAGCCAGGAATTTGCGCAAAATTCTCTTCCACCACCCAGTCGAAGCGAATGCCGGGAATCGCCTGCATCGCGTCGGTCAGCGCCGGCAACGTGTGCAGTACATCACCCATCGACGAGGTTTTAACAATCAAAACGTGCATGGTTACTCCTGCACCGGATGCAGCAACTCGTTGAGTTCCTGATGCACGCGTGCCGGTTGAATATCAATCAGGCTCTGGTGATAGCCCTCTGCGGCATCGCCTTTGCGCACTTTGTGGTAGCCGGTAATCAGGCGAATGATGCGCGCCTGATGGGACAGTGGCGGCGTGAAGTCCGGGCTGCTCGGGCCATACAGCGCCACCAGCGGCCGGTTGAGCGCGGCGGCAATGTGCATCAGTCCGGAATCATTGCTGACGACCGCAGCACAGTGGGCGATCAGAATCACCGCCTGCTCCAGCTGCGTTTCGCCCGCCAGATTGCGGCAGTGCGCGCGTGCCGTGTCCGGCAGCGCCTGCAGGATCGCCTCGCCGGTTTCCCGATCTTTAGCCGAGCCGAACAGCAGCACCTGATAGCCTTCAGCAATCAGCTGTGCCGCCAGCGCGGCGTAGTGATAGTGTGGCCAGCGCTTCGCGGGACCAAATTCGGCACCGGGGCAGAAGCCGATGGCCGGGCGATCGGCCGACAGCGCAAACTGCGCCGCGGTCATGCGTTTTTCATCGTCGTCGACGCGCAGCTGCGGCCACAACAGCGGCTGCGGCAACTGTGCTGCCGCCGCAACCGGCTGGTCATAGCCCAGCGCCACATAGCGCTCCACCATTAAGGGAAACGCGGCTTTGTCCAGCACCCGCACGTCATTCAGCACGCCATAGCGCATTTCGCCGCGCCAGCCGATGCGGCGTTTGATGCCGGCAAAAAACGGCACCAGCGCCGATTTAAACGAGTTTGGCAGCACATAGGCGCGATCGTAACCGCTGGCCCGCAGCGCTTTGCCCAGGCGACGGCGCTCACCCAGCGCCAGCGCACCGTGCCCAAGCGGCATCGCCAGCGCCTGATTCACTTCCGGCATGCGTGACAGCAGCGGCCGGCACCAGGCCGGCGCCATCACATCAATTACCGCCTCAGGGTGCGCCTGTTTCAGCGTGCGATAGAGACTTTGCGACATCATCATATCGCCGACCCAGGAGGGGCCAATAACCAGAATTTTCATCGCCGGTGCCGGTTTCCTTATGCGTGACGGTTCAGCCAGGCCATGTATTCGCCCACGCCCTGCGCAACGGTTTTAAACGGTTTGTCATAGCCCGCGGCGCGCAGTTTGCTGAGATCCGCCTGCGTAAAGGCCTGGTAGCGCCCTTTCAGTTTGTCCGGGAACGGGATGTATTCGATCTGGCCTTGCTGGTGGAACTTCAGCACCGCATCCGCCACTTCCTGAAAAGATTCGGCGCGGCCGGTACCACAGTTATAGATGCCGGAAACGCCGTTTTCCCAGCACCACAGATTGACTGCCACTACATCATCAACGTGGATGAAGTCACGACGGAAGCTGTCGCTGCCCTCGAACAGCTTAGGATTTTCACCGTTGCTGATTTGCGTATTGAGGTGGAACGCGACGCTCGCCATGCTGCCTTTATGGCCTTCACGCGGCCCGTACACGTTGAAATAGCGGAAGCCGCACACTGGCGAATCTGCTTCCGGCAGAATCTGGCGGACATAGTGGTCGAACAGCATTTTTGAGTAGCCGTACACGTTGAGCGGCTGCTCGTACTGGCGCTCTTCAATGAAGTTCTCGTTACGCCCGCCATAGGTGGCGGCCGATGAGGCATACAGGAACGGGATTTCACGTTCGAGGCAGAAGTGCAGCAGATCTTTTGAGTACTGATAGTTGTTATCCATCATGTACTTACCGTCCCACTCGGTGGTGGCTGAACAGGCACCTTCATGGAACACCGCTTCAATCGGACCCAGATCTTCACCCGACATGATGTAGGTGAGGAACTCCTCTTTATCCATGTAATCCGCGATGTCCAGATCCGCGAGATTCACGAATTTGGTGCCATCTTTCAGATTATCCACCACCAGGATATCGGTATGACCGCGATCGTTGAGCGCTTTCACAATGTTGCTGCCAATCATGCCCGCGCCGCCGGTTACGATAATCATATGCTTTGCCTTTAAACAGTTGGGGTGAAACAGGAGGTTTCACGCACGAATACCTAACATCATAACATTTCAGCCCGATGCGGACAGCCAGATGACGCCGATCGCGCTGCACAAATCCTGCGCGCCGCGTGAACTATGCTGCAAAACGGAGATTTCCCTGGCTGAATTGTCGTCCATTCGCTTTTCGATCAGTAATATGTGCCAAAATTTTGCTATCTGAGGAGCAGAATCATGTCCGATCAGTTCTATTCACAAATCCGGCAACAGCTTGAGACAACGCGGCAGGACGGATTGTTCAAACAGGAGCGCACCCTGACCTCGGCGCAGCAGGCGGAAATCAACGTCGCCAATAGCCCGCCGGTGATTAACTTCTGCGCCAATAACTATCTCGGCCTTGCGAACCATCCGGCGCTGATTCAGGCCGCCAAAGACGGCATGGACACGCATGGTTTTGGCATGGCGTCGGTGCGTTTTATCTGCGGCACGCAGGACAGCCATCAGCTGCTGGAGCGCCGGCTGGCGGAGTTCCTCGGCATGGAAGAAGCTATCCTGTTCTCCTCCTGCTTCGACGCCAACGGCGGGCTGTTTGAGACCCTGCTGGGCGCGGAAGACGCGATTATCTCGGATGCGCTCAACCATGCGTCGATCATCGACGGCATCCGCCTGTGCAAAGCCCAGCGCTATCGTTACGCCAACAATGATATGGCTGAGCTGCGCGCGCGCCTGCAGGAGGCCCGCGACAAGGGGGCGCGCCATCTGCTGATTGCCACCGACGGCGTGTTCTCCATGGATGGCGTGATCGCTAACCTGCAGGGCATTTGCGACCTGGCCGATGAGTTTAATGCGCTGGTGATGGTGGATGACTCGCACGCGGTAGGCTTTGTCGGCGCAAGCGGACGCGGCACGCATGAATACTGCGGCGTGATGGATCGCGTGGATATTCTGACCGGCACGCTGGGTAAAGCGCTGGGCGGTGCGTCCGGCGGTTACGTGGCGGCAAAACGCGAGGTGGTTGAATGGCTGCGTCAGCGCTCGCGCCCTTATCTGTTTTCTAACTCGCTGGCACCGGCGATTGTGGCCGCGTCGCTGCGCGTGCTGGATCTGCTGAACGAAGGCGATGGGCTGCGGCAGCGGCTGTGGGAAAACGCCCGCTTCTTCCGGGAAAAAATGACCGCCGCGGGCTTTACGCTGGCCGGTGCCGATCACGCCATCATTCCGGTGATGCTGGGCGATGCCAAAGTGGCGCAGCAGTTTGCCAGTCTGCTCCAGCAGGAAGGCATCTACGTTACCGGCTTCTTCTATCCGGTGGTGCCACAGGGCCAGGCGCGCATTCGCACGCAGATTTCTGCCGGCCACACTCAGGCGCAGCTGGAGCACGCGGTGGCGGCCTTCACGCGCATCGGACATCAGTTAGGGGTTATCACTGCAGGAGCCAACGGATGAAAGCACTGGCTAAACTGAAAGCGGAAGAGGGGATCTGGATGGTGCACGACGCGCCGGTGCCGGAGCCCGGTCATAACGATCTGCTGATTAAAATCCGCAAAACCGCCATCTGTGGCACCGATGTGCATATCTATAACTGGGACGACTGGTCACGCAAAACCATTCCGGTGCCGATGATCACCGGCCACGAATACGTGGGTGAAGTGGTCGGCATCGGTCAGGAAGTGAAGGGTTTCGCCATTGGCGATCGCGTATCGGGTGAAGGTCACATCACCTGTGGCCACTGCCGCAACTGTCGCGCCGGCCGTACCCATTTATGCCGTAATACCGTGGGTGTCGGGGTTAATCGTCAGGGCTGCTTCGCTGAATATCTGGTGATCCCGGCGTTTAACGCGTTCAAAATTCCCGACAATATTTCCGACGAGCTGGCGGCGATTTTCGATCCGTTCGGTAACGCGGTGCATACCGCGCTCTCGTTTGATTTGGTAGGTGAAGACGTGCTGATCTCCGGTGCCGGACCGATTGGCATTATGGCGGCAGCGGTGTGTAAGCACGTCGGCGCACGAAACGTGGTGATCACTGACATCAATGAGTACCGCCTCGGGCTGGCGCGTGAAATGGGCGTGACGCGTGCGGTCAACGTGGCGCAGCAGAATCTGCGCGAGGTGATGACGGAACTGGGGATGACCGAAGGCTTTGATGTCGGACTGGAGATGTCCGGCGCGCCGCCGGCGTTTCGTACCCTGCTGGAGACCATGAATCACGGCGGACGCATCGCGCTGCTGGGCATTCCGCCGGGTGAAATGTCGATTGACTGGAATCAGGTTATCTTCAAGGGGCTGTTTATCAAGGGGATTTACGGCCGTGAGATGTTTGAAACCTGGTACAAAATGGCCGCGCTGATTCAGTCCGGCCTCGATCTGACGCCGATCATCACGCATCGCTATCACATCGACGACTTCCAGCAGGGCTTCGACGAGATGCGTTCCGGGCGTTCAGGCAAAGTGGTGCTGAGCTGGGATTAAACGACACACCGGCCTGCGGGCCGGTGACGCTCAGGATTGCTGTTTTTCCGCATCGGTCAGGTAACGCACCTTACGCGTGTAGTCCTGGCCTTTGAAGCTCAGCGGCTGGTGCGGATCCTGCAAATATTTTTGCCATTCACTTAAGGGAAAGCCGCCATGCGCGCCAATCACCTGCGGTGGAATCACGGCCGACTGACCACCAATGCGTTTCGACACCGGCCAGTTAGCCCATTCGCCCAGATTGACCGTGCGGAGATCCAGCAGGTCGAGCAGGGCAGCGAGCGGTAGCTGATCGGTTGGCGGCTGGTCGTCGTTCATCAATTCCCAGGTATCATTAAATAACGTCAGCCACAGCGGACAAATACGCTGCCATGTGCGACGGGAGGCCGCCAGATAGGCGCCATTCACGTGATCCTGCAAATAAGGGCGAACGGTGTGGTGGTAATAGGCCGGAATATGTTCTTCTGGCGCGCCGGCCAGTTTGGCGATCATCTTGCCCTGACGGAAGCTGCTGTACAGATGATGCTCACGCATCGCAATATCCGGCGTTTTTAATAAATTGAGATCGGAATCGATCATCAATATACCTTCACCGGTCGCCTGCAAGGGGGCCTGAAGTTTAATCAGGCGGCTGCGGTAGATCTGTTTATAGCGGTAGTTTTCTTCACGAAACGGCACCTCCAGCGTCACCACACGCACGCGTGCCGGCAGCGGCGGAAAAGCGCTGGAAGGCTGATCGCTGACGATGACAATTTCGCTGATGGTGTCGGCGCAGCGGCTGGCAAAATAAGCGCTGAGCACCGCTTCTTCAATGTAATCAGCGCCGGTACAGGGAATGACCACGGAACTGACGGCAATTGTGCCCTGCGCATCCGCCTGCGTGGCGGGAATGTTGTGGCGCGAGAGAATATAGCGACGGTGTTTATTTAAAAAATCAAACATGCTTTTTTCTCTCCATGACGTTTTCCAGAATGTTTTCCACGCCCGATACGTAATGTTCAATGCTATAGCGCTCGCGCACCCGGGCGGCGGCGGCGGCGATTAAACGCTGGCGCAGCGCAGTATCCTGCCACAGCGCGCTAAGATGCTGGCTAAGCTGTTGCGTATTGCCATAGTCAAACAGTAAACCGGTCTCGCCGTGTTGAATTAATTCCGACGTACCGACGACATTCGAACCTATCACCGCCGTATTCACCAGCATCGCTTCCAGCACCACGCGCGGCAGCCCTTCACTGGCTGAGGCGAGAATAAACGTATCGAATGCCGCCAGATAATCCAGTGCGTTATTTTGAAAGCCGGTAAAAATAACCTGCGCGGCAATCCCCTCTTTTTGCGCCAGCTGCTGTAAGTGCTGCTGCTCCGGGCCGGCACCGACGATCACCATTTTCCATTTAGCGGCAGGATGCGCGCGGCTGAATGCACCTAACGCCTGCAAAATATGATGGTTAGATTTACGCGCAATCAGGGAACCGATGGAGCCGAAAATAAAGGTATCGGCGGGATAATCAAAGCGCTGACGCACCGCCTCACGCACCGGCAGCGGCTGATGAATATCGATAGCGTTGGATACGGTAAAGCAGCGCTGCGCATCAACACCGCTTTCGCTCAGGGTGCGGTGTACGCCCTGTGACACGGCAATCACCGCATCACAATGCCGATTAATCATCTTGACCAGCGCATTATTGAGTAACGGATCAATGCGGCAGTGCTGAATTAACGCCACGTGAGTCTGTTCAGCGGCGAGATAGCCTTCAACGTTGGTGCTGGGCTGATTATTCATGTACAGCGCATCATAGCCACCGTCGCGTAAAATCGTCGCGATTTGGCGGGCGTTAGGCTGCATGCGCCACTGGCGATCGATGCGGTCGATGGCGTTTTTTTTCACCGCGCGGTTAAAAAACAGCAGGGTGCGCAGCAACTCTTTGGTGATTTTTGCCCAGAGCGGCTGGCGACGCTGCGCAATAAATGTCACCGGAATGCCGATCGCCTCTAATACCGAGGCAATGGTCTCCTGATTGCCACGCGCATAATTCTGATAAAAACAGCAGGTGATAGCGAAACGCTGGCGATCGATGCGCTTGAGTAATTCCAGCATGCTGTTGGTACCACCGCCCCATTCGCGCCCGGTATCCAGCAGCAGAATTTTCTTTCTGGTTGACGTCATCTGTTCCGATATCCTTGCGCGGAAAAGGTGTGGCGTTAAATAAGGCGCAGCACGCTGCGCCTGATAATCAGAATAGCTGTTTAAGCGACTGCACGAGTGGACTGGCGGTAATGCTCTCTGTCACCACCTCCACCGCACGACTCTGCGGTACGGCAGGCAGCGGCTGTGCAGGCTTACACACGCCCGGCGCACGGAATACCGGGGTGCGCGGTTTCACCGGCGTGCTGGCCGGCGGCGTAGCGCCCTGGCGCAGCGGTTCGTTGAGCAACTGGCTGGGGCGGACCAGGGTGATATCGCCCGGTAGCGTCGGCAACATCTGCTGCAACACCCGTACCGTGGTGGGATGCGGATGGCCAATAGCGATGGTGTAGCCATCGCGCTGTGCCAGCTTCACTGCGCGGGTGAACTGGGTGCGAATCGCCGCTTCATTCTGGCTGTCGTCGAGGAATACGCGCCGCTTCAGCACCTTAACCTGCGTGCCCTGTGCGGCCGGGACCGACTGGCTGTTGCCAATGGTCATGCTATCGAGAAAGTAGTAGTTGTAGTGATTGAGCACCTGCATCACTTTCTGCATGCCGGGCAGGCTGGAGGTCATTTTGCTGCCCATATGGTTGTTCAGGCCAACCGCATAAGGCACTTTGTTGCTGGCTTCACGCACGATGCGCGCGATCTCTTCGCTGCTCATCTCCGGCGTCAGCGTGTCCTTCTCCAGCGGCTGTTTGCTCAGCGGCGCCATCGGCAGGTGAATCAGCACCTCATGACCACCCTGATGCGCTTTGGTTGCCATATCACGCGCATGAGGCGCATTGGGTAGCACCGCCACAGAAACCGCGGCGGGCATCTGCAGCACTTTATTCTCTTCAGCCGGGCGGTAGCCGAAGTCGTCAATGACGATAGCCAGTTTTCCCGCATGGGCGGCAAAGGTAAAAAACAGCCCGCACAGGGCGGCGCTAAGCTTTTGGGACTGAAACAACACTTATCTTCCTAACCACGGCAGTGGGTTGACGGCCTGTCCCTGACGACGAATTTCAAAGTAGAGCGAGGGCGTGCCGCGGCCGCCGCTGGTGCCCACGAGGGCGATAGGCTGTCCTGCCTTCACCTGCGCACCGACGCTCACCAACGCGCTCTGATTGTAGCCATAAAGGCTCATATCGCCTTTACCGTGTTCGACGACCACAACCAGGCCGTAGCCTTGCAGCCAGTCGGCCATCAGCACGCGACCATCAGCAATGGCTTTGACTTCAGTGCCTTCCGGGGCATCAATCACCAGACCTTTCCAGCGCAGTTCGCCCTGCATTGCTTCACCAAAGCGATGTTCAATGCGACCGCGCACTGGCCAGATGGCCTGTCCGCCCGGCCGGCCAAGGCCGCCGGTGCGCGCCATCAGCTCGCGCTCGCTTTGCGTAGGGGAATAGCTGGAGCCTTTGGCTTTTGCCTGGGCCTGACGCTGGCGCACTTTTTCCGCCTCGTGCGCTTCGCGTTGCGCCCGTTCGCGCGCCTCACGTTCGGCTTTGGCAATTTTGTCCTGCAGGCGGCTTTCGTTCTGGCGCATCTCGACCAGATCGGCCTGGTCTTTCTCCAGCGCGCTCTCCAGCGCGGACAGCGTTTTCTTGCGTGCGGCGCTGGCGGTTTCCAGCTTGTTCTGTTGCGTCTGCTGCTGCGCTAACAGCGACTTTTGCTGCTCCTGCTTGCCCTGCAGCGCCTGACGCTGCTGCGCCAGCTCCTGCTGAGTCTGCTTAAGCTCGTCGATGTTTTTCTGCCGGGCGGCATTGAGGTAGCCAAAATAGGCCAGAATACGTTCGCTGCGCTGTGCTTCTTCACCGCCGAGCAGCAGCTGTACGCCGTTGTGCTGGCCCTGACGAAACGCGGCATCCAGCTGCTGCGCCAGCAGTTTTTCCTGCTGCGCCTGCTGCTTTTCCAGCCGGGCAATCGCGGCGGTGGTTTGGGCGATTTCGCCGTTCAGCGCGCTCAGGCTGTTGCGGGTTTCACGCAGCTGGCGACTGGCCTGGGCAATCACTTTTTCCTGACTCTGCAGCTGATCGAGCAGCTTACTGCGCTGCAGCTTCTGCGCTTTAACGCTTTTCTCTTTTTCGGCGATGTCCTGCTGAATGGACTTTAGCTGCGTTTTGCTGTCATCGGCGCTATGCGCGGCGACGGGCAACAGCAACGCACCCGCACAAAGCAGGCTGAGGGAGATATCGGACCAGCGAAATGACAACGGAGATGCCGGGTCGTTGTAACGGGTCCTTGTGTGTGTAACGGTCGCTTTTCCCTTCATAGTCGATAATTATTCCACGATGAACAGCCGCTTACCAGTTATCCCGGGCGGGTTTTGCTTTACGAAAGATGTCGGTGCCGAGCTTACCGGCATAATCTTTGACTCAATTTTGCGATTAGAACACTTTTTTTGGAAAATGACGCACAAATCGTAACTCTGCCCGCTTCGCGACTGTACATGCTAAGTGGCGCAGGTATACTCAGAACCCTTGTTTTAGCTTATTAGCCCGGTCTGGAGTCGTTACCCCTCATGCAAGAAATTATGCAGTTTGCAAGCAATCACACCATCCTTAGTCTGGCATGGGTTGTTTTACTCGTTCTGGTGATTGTGACCACCGTTAAAGGAATGTTCTCTAAGGTAAAAACCATCAGCCGTGGTGAAGCAACCCACCTGATCAACAAAGAGGACGCGGTGGTGGTAGACGTTCGTTCACGCGACGACTATCGCAAAGGACACATTTCAGGGGCTATTAACATCGCCGCAGCCGATATCAAAAAAGGCAGCTTCGGCGAGCTGGAAAAGCACAAGTCGCAGCCCATAATTGTGGTATGTGCCACCGGCCAGAGCGCCGCAGAACCGGCAGCCACCCTTAGCGCAGCGGGTTTTGACAAAGTGACCGTGCTGAAAGATGGTGTGAGCGGCTGGAGTGGCGAAAACCTGCCGCTGGTTCGCGGTAAATAACTTCCTGAGGTATCACCGCATGGCTAATGTTGAGATTTACACCAAAGTGACCTGTCCTTACTGCCACCGGGCGAAGGCGTTGCTGGATCAAAAAGGCGTGTCATACCAGGAGATTCCCATTGATGGGGACGCGGTAAAGCGCGAAGAGATGATCAAACGCAGCGGCCGCACCACGGTGCCACAGATCTTTATTGACGCGCAGCACATTGGCGGCTGTGACGATCTCTACGCGCTGGACGGGCGTCAGGGACTCGATCCCTTGCTCCGCGCATAATATTTTCGACCGACAATTTTCACTTAAAGGATTCAGTAACATGTCAGAGCATAGCAGCAACGAAATGCAGTTCCAGATTCAACGCGTTTACACCAAAGACGTCTCATTTGAAGCGCCAAACGCACCTCAGGTTTTCCAGAAAGAGTGGGAACCGGAAGTGAAGCTGGATCTGGACACCGCCTCTTCTCAGCTGGCGGATGAAGTGTATGAAGTCGTGCTGCGCGTTACTGTCACCGCCACCGTGGGCGAAGACACCGCGTTCCTGTGCGAAGTACAGCAGGCCGGTATCTTCACCATCAGCGGTATCGAAGGCACGCAGATGGCACATTGCCTCGGCGCTTACTGCCCGAACATTCTGTTCCCGTATGCGCGTGAATGTGTCACCAGCCTGGTGTCACGCGGTACCTTCCCTCAGCTCAATCTGGCGCCGGTCAACTTTGATGCGCTGTTCATGAATTATCTGCAGCAGCAGGGTGAAGGCGAAGCGCCACGTCAGGATGCCTGATGACTACACTCAACGCTTCGATTAGCGTCATCGGTGCCGGCTCGTACGGCACCGCACTGGCCATTACGCTGGCCCGTAATGGCCACCCGGTGCTGCTGTGGGGCCACAATCCGCAAAGCGTGGCGCAGCTGCAGGCTGACCGATGCAATACCGCTTTCCTGCCCGATGTTCCTTTCCCCGATAATCTCGTTCCTGAAGCCGATCTGGCCCGCGTCGTCAGCGCCAGCCGCGATCTGCTGGTGGTAGTGCCAAGCCATGTGTTCGGCGACGTGCTGATGCAGCTCAAACCGCTGCTGCGTGCCGACTCACGCATTGTCTGGGCGACCAAAGGACTGGAAAAAGAGACCGGACGGCTGCTGCAGGATGTGGCGCGCGAAATCCTCGGCGACAGCATTCCGCTGGCGGTGATTTCCGGCCCGACCTTTGCCAAAGAGCTGGCGGCCGGTTTGCCGACGGCGATTGCGCTGGCGGCCACTGACGCGCAGTTTGCCGACGATCTGCAGCAAAAGCTGCACTGCGGCAAAAGCTTCCGCGTTTACAACAATCCGGACTTCATCGGCGTGCAGCTGGGCGGCGCAGTGAAAAACGTCATTGCGATTGGTGCCGGGATCTCCGACGGCATTGGCTTTGGTGCCAACGCGCGTACGGCACTCATCACCCGCGGTCTGGCGGAGATGAGCCGTCTCGGTGCTGCGCTGGGTGCCGATCCGACGACCTTTATGGGCATGGCGGGTCTTGGCGATCTGGTGCTGACCTGTACCGATAATCAGTCGCGCAACCGCCGTTTCGGCATGATGCTGGGGCAGGGCGAAAGCGTGGATGAGGCGCAACGCATTATCGGACAAGTTGTAGAAGGCTACAGAAATACCAAAGAAGTCAAAGCGTTAGCTGCGCATGTGGGCGTGGAAATGCCAATAACCGAGCAAATTTATCAGGTATTATATTGCGAAAAATCGGCGCGAGAGGCAGCATTGAGCCTGCTTGGTCGTACAAGGAAGGACGAGAACAGCCAAAGCTAAAGCAGGATGCTTAAGCATTATCACCTGTAGCGCCTAATCGGGCGCTTTTTTATCGGGAGCAAACAGCAATGTCGTCTGAAGAGTTAGAACTGGTCTGGAACCATATCAAAGCCGAAGCCAGAGCGCTGGCCGATTGTGAACCGATGCTGGCCAGTTTTTACCATGCGACCTTGCTCAAGCACGAAAATCTCGGCAGCGCGCTCAGCTACATGCTGGCTAACAAGCTCGCTAACCCGATCATGCCCGCTATTGCCATACGCGAAATTGTTGAAGAAGCCTATCGTCAGGATCCTGAGATGATTGTCTCGGCCGCGTACGATATTCAGGCAGTGCGTCAGCGCGATCCGGCGGTCGACAAATATTCCACGCCATTACTCTATCTGAAGGGCTTCCACGCGCTGCAGGCGTACCGTATTGGCCACTGGCTGTGGAAAGAGGGACGGCGCGCGCTGGCGGTGTATCTGCAAAACGAAATCTCGGTCTCATTCGCCGTGGATATTCATCCGGCGGCGCGCATCGGGCGTGGCATCATGCTGGATCACGCCACCGGCATCGTGATTGGTGAAACGGCTGTGGTGGAAAATGACGTCTCCATTCTGCAGTCGGTCACGCTGGGCGGTACCGGTAAAACCAGCGGCGATCGCCATCCGAAGATCCGTGAAGGGGTGATGATTGGCGCGGGTGCCAAAATCCTTGGCAATATTGAAGTCGGGCGCGGTGCCAAAATCGGCGCCGGTTCGGTGGTCTTGCAGCCGGTGCCGCCCCATACCACGGCGGCCGGCGTGCCGGCGCGCATTGTCGGTAAACCAGCCAGCGACAAACCGTCGATGGATATGGATCAGCATTTCACCGGCGCCGGGTTTGAGTACGGCGACGGCATCTAGCCTTTGATCAGCGCGCCCGCATAATCCAGCTGGCGCCACGCCTCATACACCACCACTGAAACTGCATTCGACAGGTTCATGCTGCGGCTCTCCGCGCGCATCGGAATGCGGATCTTCTGTTCTGCCGGTAACGCATTAAGAATTTCTGGCGGTAAGCCACGGCTCTCCGGGCCAAACAGCAGATAGTCGCCCGGCTGATAGCTGACGGCGCTGTGCGCCGGTGTGCCTTTGGTGGTCAGCGCGAATAAGCGCTGTGGCGCTTCCGCCGCCAGAAAAGCGACGTAGCTGGCGTGCTTTTTCAGCGCGGTATATTCATGGTAATCCAGTCCGGCGCGGCGCAGGCGTTTATCATCCCAGGCGAAGCCTAACGGCTCAATCAGGTGCAGCTGAAAGCCGGTATTGGCGCACAGGCGGATGATGTTGCCGGTATTTGGCGGGATTTCAGGTTCAAATAAGACGATGTTTAGCATAAGGCCCCCGGAAACGAGGGCCGCAGCATAGCAAATTATTGCCGGGCGGAGTACAGCGGCAGCCACAGCGTCAGGCGCAGACCGCCTAACGGGCTATCATCGGCTTTCACCCAGCCGCGGTGCTGTTGCACGGCGGTTTCGACAATCGCCAGCCCGAGCCCGGTGCCGCCGGATTCACGGTCACGCGCTTCATCGGTGCGGTAGAACGGACGGAAAATCTGCTCGCGATCTTCCGGGCTGACGCCGGGACCGTCGTCGTCGACGTGCACGGTAATGCCCTGAATATCCACGGCAAAGCTAACGCTGATGTGCGTGTGCGAATAGCGCAGCGCGTTGCGCACAATGTTCTCCAGCGCGCTTTCCAGCGCGTGCGGGTTACCGTACAGCGGCCACGGACCGGGCGGATACGGCACGTCCATGGTTTTACCCATCTGCTCCGCTTCGAATTTGGCATCTTCCAGCACGCCATTCCACAGCTGGTTGGCCTTCATCGCTTCGCTCACCAGCGCGTTCTTATGCTGGGTGCGCGACAGTACCAGCAAGTCGTTGATCATGCCGTCCAGACGCTGCGCTTCGGTCTCAATACGCTCCAGTTCTTTGCCTTCGCCATGACGCCGGCGCAGTAGCGCAGTCGCCAGCTGCAGACGCGTCAGCGGCGTGCGTAATTCATGGCTGATATCCGACAGCAGTCGCTGCTGTGCCGTCATCATGCGTTCGAGCGCGCTCACCATCTGGTTGAAACTGGAGCCGGCTGCGAGAAATTCCTGCGGGCCCGATTCCAGTTCCGGATGCTGACGCAAATTTCCGCTCGCCACTTCATCCGCGGCATGTTTTAGTTTGCGTGCCGGACGCGCCAGGCTCCACGCCAGCCACAGCAGCAGCGGTGAGCTGATTAACATCGTGACGATGAGCAGCAGCAGAGGACGGTCAAACAGCAGGTTGACGAAATCGAGCTGGGAACTGGTGGCGGGACGGATCAGATACAGCTGGTAATTGTCTTCGCCGTCGCGCACCGCGAAGGGGCCGACCATCTCGACGCGGCCATACTTTTTCTTCTGCGGATGATCGGCATTATCGGACTGGCCGATAAAGTTACGGATCACCTGCATTTCATTGTGCTGCGCACCGATCACCCGTCCTTCGCTGGTCACCAGCAGCAGGCGCTGACCGGGCGGTGCCCATTTGTCGATGGCGCGAAACAGCCGGCGCCACCACATCAGGTCGTTGGGCGGATCCTGTGACAGCTCCGCCTCAACGTGTTGCTCAATCATGGTGCCCTGGCGCTGTTCGCTCTCCATCAGCGAGGTCATCTGGCGCGAATCGAGTTTGGGCACCATCAGTACCAGCATCAACACCAGCGCCAGGGTGAGCCAGAAGATGGCGAAGATGCGGGTGGTCAAACTTCCAATCATGATGCCGAAACCATCAGATAGCCGCGTCCGCGCAGAGTTTTGAACCACGGATGACCATCACGACGTTCCGGCAGCTTACGACGCAGGTTAGAGATGTGCATATCGATGGCGCGGTCAAACGGCGTCAGGCGCTTGCCCAGCACTTCCTGGCTGAGATGCTCGCGTGACACTACCTGGCCAAGATGCTGCGCCAGTAAGTAGAGCAGGGTGAACTCAGTGCCGGTGAGATCCAGCGTTTCGCTGTCGAAGCTGGCTTCCTGACGGCCCGGATTCAGGCGCAGGCAATCCACTTCCAGCGTCGGTGAGCTGTTATCGTGCTGTTGCTGCTGTTCGCTCCAGTTGGAACGGCGCAGAATCGCACGGATACGCGCCACCAGTTCGCGATCGTTGAACGGCTTTGGCAGATAGTCATCCGCGCCCAGTTCCAGGCCCAGAACGCGGTCCAGCTCGCTACCGCGGGCGGTCAGCATGATGACAGGGGTTTGATGTTGCTGGCGTAGCTCTTTTAACGTGTCGATACCGTTCTTCTTCGGCATCATGACATCGAGCAAAAGCAGGTCGACGGTGTTGTCCAGCAGATTGAGCGCCTGCTCGCCATCGCTGGCGACAATCACCTCAAAACCTTCCATTTCAAGCAGTTCTTTAAGCAGCGAAGTCAATTCGCGATCGTCATCAACCAACAGGATTTTATTCATTTTTTGTTGCCCTCCGCAGGCAAAAT
>NZ_JASEWO010000264.1:0-4277 GCF_030024295.1 Pantoea sp. Pa-EAmG | reverse complement strand
ATCATTGCTGCGTGAGGAATGCGAGGCAGCAGCTCTCTTTGCAACGTTTCCGGGGTATCGACCCGGTCCAGCTCTCCTGATATGACTCTTACGGGAACATTAATGGAGGCAACTGCACTTGTAATGTCTTCGCGCATGGCGATGTCGGGCCAGGCAGCCTTCGCTTCAGTTCCGGCGCTCAGACTGTCTTCAATGACCTGCTCACGGAGCGCCGGGCTAAGCGGCCTCGACGTCAGAACATTGTCGATAACAAACTCGACTGATTCACGGCTGCTATATGCACTGGTAAGCCTGTCGCGATCTTCTTTAGAAAGCATCATGGGCGAAGGAGGAGAGGGTGCAATCAGCATTAGCCCTTCAAGGCCTTGAGGCCGACGGGATGCCATCAATTGGGCAACTTTTCCTCCCATTGAGTGGCCAATCAGGATATATCGCTTTAGCTTGAGCGCGGCAATGACGCCTTCAGCATCACTTGCAAGGTCCGCAATCCGGTATCCGGACTTCGGCGCATCTGATAATCCCCAGCCACGGTGATCGATAGCTACCGTGCGATAGTGATCAGGTAACTGTGATATCACGCTCTGCCACGTTCGGGATGATCCGCCATAGTAATGCAGGAACACCAGTGCAAGCTCACCGCGACCATGTTGCTGTACATTAATACCTCTATTGTTCACTGTAATTTTCATTATTTCATTCTCCTCATGGTTTAAAACAATGTTAATTACAGTTCTTATAAATGATAATTGGCTGAATAGTGTTTACAGTCGATAACCATATTATCGAATGGTGTGCGTAATGGACAAGTTTACCAGTATGCGAATTTTTATTGCGGCAGTTGAGGAAGGCAGTTTTGCTGCGGCCGCAAGACGTTTTAAACTTTCATCAGCCATGGCAGGAAAACATGTCAGTGCTTTAGAATCCGATTTACACGTGCGGCTTATTCAGCGCTCTACACGCCGACTGAGCCTTACGGATGTTGGTCAGCGATATTATGACCGCTGCAAAGTGATTATCGAGGCTCTGGATGACGCAGACAGGGAAGCCAGTGACATTCAGGCCACTCCCCGGGGATTGTTACGCATCGCCGCCCCTCTTGCCTTCGGCGAAATGCATCTGGGGAAGATTGTGTCACGCTACCTTGAGCAATTTCCGGAAGTCAGTGCAGGTGTTGTCCTTGAGGATAAGTATATTGATTTGCTTGAGGAACGGATAGATGTAGCCATACGCATAGGACATCTGGACGATCCGACGCTTGTCACCCGACGTCTGGCACCCTGTAAAATGGTTTTATGCGCATCAACAGACTTTCTGAAAAAATACGGCATGCCTGAAACGCCAGATGAACTCTCGCGTATGCCGCGCCTGGCTTTCAGCCAGGCAATTTCTGCCGGAGACTGGACAATCTATGACACAGATAACAGGCCACACACTATCGAAAGCCGTTGCCGGCTCACATCAAACAATATCCACTTGTTAATGGAAGCGGCCTTGGGCGGTACAGGGATTGTATATGGCCCCTGTTTTGTTTTTCGAGAGCACATAAGGCAGGGCCAACTTATTGAGCTGCTGCCAGATTACCGGACATCAGAGCTTACCATTCAGGCAGTGTACCCGAGTGCGATGCGCATTCCATTTAAGGTTCGCACTTTCGTTGATTTTATTGCTGATGCTTTGAAAGCGAAGCCGCTTTAAGAGTGCGGGTACTTAAACAAACATAGAATGATGCCCGCTTTTAGCACAACGCGAACGTTATTGTTCCAGCATTACGTCTATACCTTGGCTTTACAAAGCTTATTCTACCTTCAAAACAGCAACTGCCATGCGTCTGCTCAGTCAATGGCGCAGGAAAGCTATCAGACCTGAGCTGGTAGCAGTGGACAAAGCCCCCCTGTTAAGTCGGGTGATAAAATGAAGGTGGCTGGCCGGTAACCCGACGGAACATCGTCGCGAAGGAAGAACCATTGTCATAGCCGAGCGACAACGCGACTTCGTTTACCGGTGTTCCCGTTAGCAGCATTGCCAGCGCGCTGACCACACAGGCTCGCTGACGCCAGGCTGAAAACGACATGCCGGTTTGCTGCTGAAAATGGCGACGAAATGTGCTGCCGCTCATAAACAGCGCGCTGGCCCAGCGTTCTGCCGGATCGTGAATGGCTGGCGCAAGTAAAAAAGCCTGACATAGCCTCAACAGCGCGGGCTGCTGCGGCAAAGGGATCTCGAGCGCGCACACTGGCATTGCCGCCACTTCAAGCAGCATTAAATCTATCAGCGCCCGATCGCGTACGCTGTCATAGCACGGCGGCAAATCAACCGCCTCCAGTAGTAGCTGCCGCAACAGCGGCGATACGGCAATCACTTCGCAGCGGCTGATGTTACGCAATCTGGACGCGCATGCGGGTTCGATATACAGGCTACGCGTCGTTACGCCTGTGAACTTGACGGCATGCAGGATTTCGGGGGGGATCCATACCGCATGCTGGGGCGGCACCACCCATTCCCCGTCCCGGGTTGAAACGTGCATCAGGCCGGTTGCGCCATACAGAAGCTGCGCACGGCGGTGCTGATGTTGCGGCAGGAAAAATCCCTGCGCATAGTCGTTGCCGAGCGCCACAACATCGCGATTCAGCCGATCGAAGCCGTCAATTTTCTCGTTTCGCATATCCGTCCCCATCTGACCAGTTTGCAAGGGTAATTGAGCGCTGCGCAAATGGGAAGCGGGCCGCTGGAGCGATATGCTGCTGCCTCACTTGTAAACGGGACACCTCCTTGAACGAATTGCTGATAATAGTACTTGCCGGCTTTACTACCGGCATAACCACGGTCCTTTTTGGCTTCGGCGGCGGCTTTGTTGTCGTGCCATTTATTTATCAGTTGCTGATGCGGCAGCCGCTGCTGGCAGGAAAAGCGATGCATATTGCCGTGGCCACCTCGACAGCGGTGATGATTTTCAACGCAGGCTGGGTTAGTTACCAAAACTGGCAAGCGGGCAGGCTTTCTTCAACCGTCTTGTTTCCGCTGCTGTGGTTTATCGCCACAGGCGCGGTAGTCGGTTCGTGGTTAGCGGGAATGATGAGCGAGGCGCTGATTCGTGCGCTTTTTATCCTTTATATGCTGGCGACGATTGGGGATTGTCTGTTACGCAAAGGCTTCTTCAGCGGCAGCGCGCCGCGTCGTTTATCACTTATGACAGTTACCGGTGGCGGTATGCTAATCGGCATGATTGCTGCACTGCTGGGCGTTGGCGGCAGCGTAATGACGGTGCCACTGTTACGACGACACGGCCATGCAATGCGCGCGTGTATTAGTGCGGCCAACCCGCTTTCCCTGCCGGTAGCGCTGTGCGGTGCGATGACATATGCGATAAGCGGCTGGCATAAAATTCAGGCAGGCGGATTTTTGGGATTTATCAGCCTGAAAATCTTGGGCTTGCTCCTGGTGACCGGCTGGGCGGGTATTGTGTTCAGCCGCCGGGCTATCCCCGCCGTCCCCGATGTCTGGCACGCGCGAATCTACGTGATGCTGCTGTGCATGGTTCTGGTAGTAATAGTGCTTTAGGCAAACCTTGTTTTGCTGATTTGGCTGCTGTTACAGAAGCAATAATTGTATGAACATCCGTTACTGGCCCAAAGCGGACATTCAAATAAGTTTCCCTGGCAAGCCATGCTGTCAAGCCAGTAACATGTGAGTGAATTAGCTATCTTTCCCTCACTCGTCTTCCTTTCTTACTCCTCGCGGCTTTCGCGTTAGTCGGGTAGATATTCTCTGCGGAGCGGCTCTGCGCAAATGCCCGGGTTACGTGCAGCTCAATGTGTTTCATACCAGTGGCACTATGGTCGCGGGCATGCAGCAAAGTAATCAAACTGAGTTTCGTTGAAACAGTGGTTACTTGCCAAAACAGTTCACGTTCAACACATCATTTCCATCAAGTCTGCCATGAGAACCTGTTAGGTGGCCTTGCAGTAAATTACAGCCTGGTTAACCGTTACCTTTTTCGGCAGTTTTGAAAAGTTTCGCGCTTACGCTTGTGAGGATGGTCTAGTGTGCCAGGATGGATATGTCTGCATAAATAAAACAATCTCGCTATCACTCCATTAGCCCCTTACGGGGCTTTTTTTAGCGACGCATTCGCAGATGTGCGCTGAGATGGTCACGGATGTTCTTTGCAAATTCATATTGTGTAGCCATTGGCAATCAGAAAGCATGTAAGCATTCATGAGCCCCCACCACGCCCACGCTTGTTTTTAAGAATCGCCTCTCAGTCCGGTAAATTTGGG
>NZ_JASEWO010000263.1:0-4289 GCF_030024295.1 Pantoea sp. Pa-EAmG | reverse complement strand
CAGATGCCCAGAGCCCACCATACAGACTTGTTGTTATTATCCGTTTCTTGCTCGCACTGCGGCGAAAGCTTTCAGGCTAAAACGGTACTCCGGCTGGAACCAGGGACGTCCGTAGTAGCAGTAGATCAGCATTCTGATGGAAACCATCGCCAGGTAACCCCAGATGGCGCACAGCACTGACGGCGTCAGCCACACGGTAAACAGCGTGACCGCCAGCCCTGCCAGCACGGAAGACGTTTCCGTAAAGGCAATGCGCGTAAATTGTTTTTCCCGTTGCAGGATGGCGCGATAGTGCTGCCCCTGCGGAATAATAATAAAGATGACGGAAATCATCTCCAGCATAATTGCCAGTTCCGGCTGTCCCATTATTCGGCTGTAAATATCACTGCCGATAAACAGCGCGGCAAAAATAAATAAACCGCTTAATACATTACCCCAGTAAAGCGTCGAGAGTTCGCTGTTATTTAAACTTTGATAGCGAATAAGTGCGTTACCGAAGCCGCGATCGGCTAATGTATCAATCACTAATAATATCACTACGGCAATCGCGAGCAAATTGAGCTCATTTGCCTGCAGGATTTGCGCCAGCAGTGAAGGTTGTAATACCCCAATGCCAACGATTTTTATGGATGACAACACTGACCATTTGGCGCTGGCCAGATTTCTTTCGCGTATCGCCATACTCTGCTCATTATGGTACATGTACCAGTGCAATTAAGGGTTCACCCGGGCGGCGGCCCAGAGTACAGATCACATCAATGCAGCGCTTCCTGTCGCAGTCCTGAGATACCTTTCAGTGCCGGCCACGTCGCGATGCTGTTAATTAAGTGATGCTCTGATAATAAAATGATGCCCCTGGCGCGTAATTGTTGTGGCGTCTGCGCGGTATCTCCTCCGGTCAGGAGGAAATCCGCGAGATCGTTATAAAATCCTTTTGCATTATTATATTTTCCGGCCAGTATCCGTCTGGCAATCTCAACGAATTCTTTTTCAGATAACAAAGGATAGGTTGAGCGATCCATGTTATGTCCCTGCTGTTTTTATTATTAAGTACTGCTGTGTGTGAAGGAGTTATACCGTGTTTTATTTAAATTAACACCATAAGAAAACTCCTATAAATCGACTGCAGGAATAAATGGTTTCAGAATATGGATGTGAATATATAAGTTCTGGTCTTTACAATTTATTAGTCATTTTCCACCTTTTATGGTGCTGCAAAGTTGAACAAGTCAGCGCACAGGAAAAAACAGAGATAAATCAGAAGCACTCAGCTCTCGCCAGTCCGGCACGACCAGGAATTTTCCCGGTTACGACGCTTTAGCCAGACTGGTGAATGGTGCGAAAATGCGCTTTGCGCGCGGTGAAACAGTTAAACACCGCTGCGCGAAAAAAATGCTGCTTTTTAACGATTACGTCCAGCGCAGGATAAAGGGTGGCTGGTGGGATAATGCATTGATTCTAATGGGTTAACAGATGCAGGAGGCGCTCAAGATCGCGTTTTACCCAGGCAACATCCCCGGCGAACTTCTCGTCAGACATCAGCGGCTGGCGATAAACCACCATGACGACTTCGGCCCCCTGCTCGTTGGCAATGACCCGCATCGGCATATAAATCTCTTTACCGCTGCCGGTGTCGATCCAGTGATCCATCACGCCAAACGGGTTATAGGGGGTAAAACGAATCTTCACTGTGCCTTCCGGGCCTTTCGCTTTCCAGTACTGGCCTTCCTGCGTCAGCGTGCTGCTACTCAGGCCGCTGGCCCACTTTGCAAAACATTCGGGTTTCCAGATGGTTTCGTACAGATCTAACCAGTTACGGGGAATGGTGAGCGTCACTGTCTGAGATGGCAGCATGGAGCCTCCGCGGGGCAGGTAAACGACAAATTAAACCTGAAGCATCGCCTGTCACCTTAACTGAAGGGCACCGGACTGCAAACGGCCCGGTGACGGAAGTGTGCTGCAACAGCGTTTTTTGTCAGATAAAACGACCGCGGCCCTGAATGTCATGCAGTCCGGCGCTGCCGTCGGGCTGACGCAGCACGAAGCGATCGGATTGCGCCACCACCGCGCAGCTGTGGTTAGGGAAGATGCGCAACAGGGCGCCAACCGCAGGCGCATGTTCGCCATAGGTTAAAAAGCCGTGCTCTTCCGACAACTTCTGCACTTCATACTGATGGCCATGCTCGTCCACCGCGATGCCGAAACCGCTGGCATTGGTGCCGTGCGGGCCTTTGTCCGAGCTCAGCATTTTGGAGCCAGCATCAATGATGGCGTAATAAGGATTAACGGCCACCACGCGCGTCACGACCGTTAACGCCAGCGCATCCGCCTCACACAAGCCCAGACGCCAGGCAGTGAGATCCAGCAGGGCATAATTGCCGGGACGAATTTCATCGCTGCCGGCGGCTACCGGTGCCGCCAGCGCCGTGGGCGTGGAGCCAACCGAGACGGGACAAGGGGAAAAACCGGCATCCAGCAGCCGCCGTTGCAGGTCGCGCATCAGCACGATCTCCTGCTGCGCCACCTCAGCTATCGCCGTGGCATGACCCGCAGCGTACGCATGACCTGCATGCGAGATCAGTCCGGCGAAGGGCAATCCGCTGGCGACAATCTGCTGCGCCAGCGTCAGCGCGCTATCGCTATGCGGATCGACGCCAACGCGATGCAGACCCACATCCACTTTAATGGCGATCGCCAGCGCGCAGTCCGGCTGCTGCTGCTGGGCGGCAACAATAGCGCTCACGCCAGCCGCGCAGTCTGCGATGCAGGTAATGCGCGCCTGATGCTGTGCCGCCAGCTGCAGCAGTTCGGTCAGCGCGGCGGCGTGCACCACGGGATAAGCCAGCAGTACATCGCGTGCCCCGCCGTGCACAAAAGCCACGCCTTCGCTCGGTTTCGACACGGTAATGCCGCGTGCACCTAGCTGGCGCTGCTGTTCAGCGATCCAGACGCTTTTATGAGTTTTGATGTGTGGACGCAGCGCGACGCCGGCGGCATCGGCTTTCTGTTGCATTCGTTGCAGGTTACGCTGCAGGCGCGCAGCATCAACTTCCAGGTAGGGCGTAAGCCGGTCGGCGTGCAGCGGTCGCAGCCAGCCTGCTGTCTCAGAGTGTTCCATTATAATAGTCCGCAGGTTATGTCTTGGTGCGGACTATCATTCACGAGCGCCGGTTAGACGTAAAGTGAAGCTTCGCCTGGCGGACGGGTTTTAAAGCGGCGATGCAGCCACAGATATTGCTCAGGCGCGCGCAGAATTTCTTTCTCAATCACCCGATTCATGTACGCCGCGGCGGCCGCTTCATCATCATGCGGGTAGTTTTCCAGCTGCGGCTGAATAATCAGCTGATAGCCGTCTTTGCGCGCATTACGAATCAGCACGATGGTCAGCATCGCCGGTTTCGCCAGCCGCGACAGCACAAAGGTGCCATTAGTGGTGGCCGCTTTCTCGACCGCGAACAGCGGAGCAAACACGCTGCCTTTCGGGCCGTAGTCCTGATCCGGCGCGAACCAGACGGCTTCGCCCTGTTTCAGCGCCTGAACCATGCCGCGCAGATCGCGTCGATCAATCATTGCTTTATTGGATCGCATGCGCCCTTTGGTTTGTGCCCACTCCATCGCCTGATTATTGTGCGGGCGATACATGGCCATCATCGGCTGGCACAGTCCGGTGATACGGCCACCCAGCTCCAGCGACATAAAGTGCACGCCAATCACCATCACGCCGCGCTGCTGGCTCTGCGCATGCTGAAGATTGGCGATGCCGTGCACCTGAAACAGCTGCCGCACGCGCGCATCGGACCAGAACCAGGCGATGCCGGTTTCCGCCAGCGCCATGCCCAGCGACTCAAAATTGCCGGCAATCATCATCTCTTTCTCGTCTTCATTAATGTGCGGGAAGCAGAGTTCGATGTTACGCCGCGTTATGCGTTCGCGCCGCTTCAGGAAGTGGCGTGATAGCCGGCCCGCTGTCGCACCCAGCCGGATTAATAAAGGATAGGGGAGCTGCACCAGCAGCCAGAGCACTGCCAGCCCGAACCAGGTAAACCAGTAGCGGGGATGCAAAAGTTTGGAACAGAACTGCCCGGTTTTCTTCATAGCGCCTTCATGTCAGGAGTGAATGTAACGCGCGAAGAAGTCGGTCCATGGTTCCCGGTGCGGTACAACTGTAGTTATTACGACCGGCACTTTAGCAAATAGTTCCGTATAAGTTATGTAAACTCTGCAATCTTCAGGATTCAGATGATTGATGGATCGTGCACTAACTGGCGTGAGAATGAAATCGGATTGGG
>NZ_JASEWO010000262.1:0-4291 GCF_030024295.1 Pantoea sp. Pa-EAmG | reverse complement strand
GCTCGTTGCCATTGGCATCTTTATAGCTGATCATACCGGTTTCATCGTCAACTTTTGGTTTGCCATCCGCAACAATGGTGCGACCATCATTGGTATGCATGACGTAGTTGCTGGAACAGGCGGCCAGGGTAAAGGCCATGGTGCACACGGCCAGCACTGCGGCGAGTTTATTCATCTTCTATCTCCTTGCAGATTGATTGCATTAAACCACCCGCGTGCGCTGACCAGTGGCAGCAAACAGAGCGATCGACTGGAACAGACCGATTCGTTATGCGGGTTTCGGTTCAAACCTTGCAATAATTAGCATAACGCGCTTTTCCAGCTTTGCCAGGCCACGGCGTGGCTTTCAGCCTGGTCCTAACATCCAAGTAAGTGAGCTGAGTATGACCCATTTCTCTCCTGGCGAGTTTCGTCAGCAGTTTCCCGCGCTGAGCGATGCGGGTGTCTATCTCGACAGCGCCGCCACCGCGCTGAAGCCGCAGGCGGTGATTGACGCGACCGCACAGTTTTATTCGCTGAGCGGCGGCACCGTCCACCGCAGCCAGTTCGCCGCTGCCCGCGCGCTGACGGCACAGTATGAACAGGCGCGGGCGCGCGTGGCGCACTGGCTGCAGGCGGCGGACGATCGGCAAATCGTCTGGACGCGTGGCACCACGGAGGCCATCAACCTGGTGGCGCACAGCTGGCTGGCGCCGCGCCTGCAGCCGGGCGACGAGATTGTGGTGAGCGAAGCCGAGCACCACGCCAATCTGGTGCCGTGGCTGATGGTGGCGCAGGCCAGCGGCGCGAAAGTGGTGAAATGGCCGATTGGCGCAGACCGGCGGCCGGATATAGCCCTGCTGCCGCAGTTACTTAACGCACGCACCCGGCTGCTGGCGATAGGTCAGATGTCTAACGTGACCGGCGGCTGTCCGGATCTGGCGCAGGCGATTACGCTGGCGCACGGCGTCGGCGCGAAAGTGATGGTGGATGGCGCGCAGGGCGTAGTGCACTGCCCGCCGGATGTGCAGGCGCTGGATATCGACTTCTACGCCTTTTCCGCGCACAAGCTGTACGGCCCGATGGGCACTGGCGTGCTGTACGGCAAAGCGGAGCTGCTGGACGCGATGCCGCCGTGGCAGGGCGGCGGCAAAATGCTGACGCAGGTCGATTTCAGCGGCTTCACGCCGCAGCCGGTGCCGTGGCGCTTTGAAGCAGGCACGCCGAACGTGGCGGGCGTGGTCGGGCTGAGTGCGGCGCTGGACTGGCTGGGGCAGTACGATGCGGAAAAAGCCGAACGCTGGAGCCAGCAGCTGGCCAGCCTTGCCGAAGAGCAACTCAGCGCTATTCCTGGCTTCCGCAGTTTCCGCTGCGGCAGCGCCAGCCTGCTGGCGTTTGATATCGCCGGTATTCACCACAGTGATATCGTGACGCTGCTGGCGGAACAGGGCATCGCGCTGCGCGCCGGCCAGCACTGTGCCCAGCCGCTGATGGCGGCGCTTGGCGTCAGCGGCACGCTGCGCGTCTCATTTGCCCCCTATAATAATCTGCAGGACGTGGACGCGCTGGTGCGCGCCATGCACCATGCCGTGGATTTACTAAGTGAGTAACGTAATGACATCAGCCCTGCTTGCCCCCCATCCGTTTGGGGATCTGATTACCGAAGCCAGCCTGACGGAGAAGTTTGCCCATTTTCATCAGTGGGAAGATCGCTACCGCCAGCTGATTCAGCTCAGCCGCCAGCTGCCGGCTCTGCCGGAAGCGCTGAAAACGGCGGACATTGAGCTCTCCGGCTGCGAAAACCGCGTCTGGCTCAGCAGCCAGCAGCGGGCCAACGGCACGCTGCATTTTTACGGCGACAGTGAGGGGCGCATTGTGCGCGGATTGCTGGCGGTGCTGCTGACAGCGGTGGAAGGAAAAACGCCCGCGGCGCTGTTAGCCACAGACCCGCTGGCGCTGTTTGATACCTTAGGGCTGCGCGCGCAGCTGAGCGCCTCGCGCAGCAGTGGTTTACAGGCGCTGGCAGAGGCGGTACAGCGTGCTGCCCGCGCGCATCAGGCAGACTGACGCGCCGCGCGCGCGAGGAATTTTTTCAGCGCGTGCGACACCGCAACAAAACCGAAGGTGGCGGTCACCATGGTGGCCGCACCAAAGCCGGCGGCACAGTCCATGCGCTTTGGCCCTTCCGCCGTGCTGCGCGAAGCGCATACGCTGCCGTCCGGCTGCGGATACACCAGCGCCTCGGTAGAGAATACGCAGTCGATCCCCAGTTTACCCTTGCTGTTTTTCACTACGCCAAAATCACTTTTCAGCCGCTCGCGCAGTTTGGCAGCCAGCGGATCCTGAATGGTTTTGGCTAAGTCACTGACCTGAATCTTCGTCGGATCGATCTGTCCGCCGGCGCCACCGGTAGTGATCAGCGGGATCTTATTACGCCGGCACCAGGCAATCAGCGCAGCCTTGGGGCGCACGCTATCAATCGCGTCAATCACATAGTCGAACCCCGCAGCCATCAGCTCCGCGGTATTGTCCGGC
The DNA here is from genome assembly GCF_030024295.1 of Pantoea sp. Pa-EAmG. Classification (NCBI taxonomy): domain Bacteria; kingdom Pseudomonadati; phylum Pseudomonadota; class Gammaproteobacteria; order Enterobacterales; family Erwiniaceae; genus Pantoea; species Pantoea sp. Pa-EAmG. Next base: position 1,777 of record NZ_JASEWO010000262.1, on the reverse strand, counting down.
GTGATAAAGTCATCGATGCAGATCACCTCACACTCCGGATTGATGGCGTGAATACGCTGCGCCATCACCTCAGTTTTGGCCTGACCGACATGCCCCTGCAACGCATGAATCTGACGGTTGGTATTGGTAATACACACATCGTCCATGTCGATCAGGGTAATTTTACCGATGCCGGTGCGCGCCAGCGCTTCGGCCGCCCAGGAACCGACGCCGCCGATGCCGATGACGCAGAAATGCGCGTCGGCAAAACGCTGCAGTGCTTCCTGCCCGTAGAGACGCGCCGTGCCGCCAAATCGCTGGCGCCAGGCGTCGCTGACAACTTTCATAGCTAACCTTTTAGTACGATGCGCGGACGCGCACCCGACAAACCCAGGGTGCGCAGCCTATCAATTTGCGCCGATAATCAATGAACCATTATTGCCGTTTTGCGGATTGCTGAACAGCGGCTGGCCGGTTCCCGGTGCGGCTTTCAGCACCCAGACGCGGCCATAATGGTTGTAGAAGCCCGCCAGATGCGCCGCATCCGGGCCGACGCCCTGGTAGATATCGAAGTGCTGGCCTTTGATCGCGCCGCCCACGTCCAGTGCGACCATCAGGCGCATCTCATATTTGCCGTTGAATTTGCCCTTCTCATTCAGCTGCGGCACTTCAGCCAGCAGCGCCGTACCGGCGGGAATCAGCGAACGATCGGACGCCACCGAGGCTTTGGCAATCAGCGGTACCGCACTGGCGCCGCGCACCGGCACATACTCTTCCGGCTTGAAGAACACGAACGACTGGTTGGTTTCCAGTACGTTGCGCACTTCCTGCGGCGAGTGCTCCTGCGCCCACTGCCGAATCGCCTGCATCGACATGTCTTCGCGCTTCACTTCACCGCGATCGATCAGCTCTTTGCCAATACTGTGGTAAGCCCAGCCGTTCTTGCCGCCGTAGCCGAAGAAACGCAGCGGACGGCCATCGCCGAAATCGACATAGCCGCTGCCCTGCACGTCCATCATAAAGTTGTCGATCAGCGAATTGCTCCAGGCAATCACATAACGCTCATCCAGTGCGCCACTATAGATAGAAGCGCGGCTTGGCAGCTTCTGTCCGCGCGGACGCGGCGGCATGCGATAAATCGGATACTGGAATTCGCCCTGACGGGTATAACGCGCTTCCACCACCGGTGTGTAGTAACCGGTAAACTGTACGTTGCCGTAGCTGTCGGTGCCTTCCATCTGATAGGCGTTCAGGCCGAACTGGCGCAGCTGACGCGTATCGGCGCCGGAGAGCAGCCAGTTCTGAATCGCACTGTAAGTGCCGAGGTTGCGGCCATACAGACCGGACGACGCCGACTGGATCTGCTGCACCTGCAGGCCGAAATCACGGCCATTGACCGGACGCCCTTTGGCGTTCGGCTCATTCACCAGCCCGAGCGGTTGCTCCAGCTTGCCATCAATATATTGCTGACCGCGATCGGTCGGCTTAGAGCTACAACCGGCTAACAGCGCCAGAAATGCGCCAGTAAGTGCATACTTCGCCCAATGTCCTTTCATTACCTTCTCTTTTTAAGCTGGTTGTTTGCACGGCGACGATAGCAAAGGGGCAGACAGAATGAAATCTGCCGCAGGCTAGCGCGCTCACATCTGTATAATAAATCGCCCAATGGCCAAATAATTCAGCAACTGTTTGTCTATTTAGCGCTTTAACGCAAAAAAGGGGTTGCATCATCATACGCCCGGTGTATAGTGCGCATCCACGGACGCGGGGTGGAGCAGCCTGGTAGCTCGTCGGGCTC
>NZ_JASEWO010000261.1:0-4319 GCF_030024295.1 Pantoea sp. Pa-EAmG | reverse complement strand
ATCCTCTTGCGTAAAAAGTTTTTCCGCATCGTACTCAGTCGCATTATCGATGAAGTGGAACGCCATCATGAGCTGGTGGAATACCTTGCAGATCCGATAGCTTTGCAGTATTTGCAAGCCCTTGAGTATGCAGAAAGTTAAGCCGCATAAATAATAATTGCTACTGCTTCAACTACGCCATATGGATATCTGGCCATGGACAATCTTTCCCAACGTAAAATTAAAACCGGCAGCGACCCGCGTAAGCTGCCGGATTATGCTGCTCTGCGTGAAGAGCTGAGCAAATTGACCCATCCGGCACGGCCGGATATAGACTGGCTTTACGTTGAACAACGCTGCCTTTCTCTGTTCGAACAAAACGGAGTGGAGTTGCAGACCGCGGCCTGGTACACGCTTGCCCGCATGCAACTGGCCGGCCTGGTCGGATTGAATGAAGGTCTGGCGCTAGTGGAAGCGTTGGTGAGCCATCAGTGGGGGGCGCTGTGGCCGCAACCGATTCATGCGCGCATGGATATTCTCACCAGCCTGAGCCAGCGCGTGCAGCAGCAGATGCGCACCCTTTCCCTGAATTATGACGATCTGAGTCAGCTTTATCGTGCTGAACAACTGCTTACCCGCCTGGGGACCGTGTTACAGCGGCTGGAGCTTAAACATCTTAGCCAGCTTGATACGTTGCGTGCTCTGATGCACAACAGTGCTGCCAGGCTGGAAAGCCGTGACGGTATGACCAGCGACATCTTGCCCGGCACCACGCTAGATAACGGGGCGATATCCGCACTCCCGCATGAAACGAAAACTCCGCATAACGCCAGATGGATTTATGTCGCGCAGCAGCAACATCAGCCGAAGATAAAGGTGCAGACAGCGGCGCTGGCCCGTCGTAATAAGTGGCAATTTTTCAGTGCCGGGATGTTTACCATGCTGCTTATCAGCGTGGTCGCGGTGGGCGGCTGGCAATATCTGCACCGGCCCGATCCGCTGCAGGCTCAGCTGGTGGCATCGCTGGGTCCTGTGCCCGCCACACTCACGCCACAGCAGCGGGATGTGCTGCGGCAGCGGACGTCCATACCATCAGCCTTGGTCGCCGACACGCAGCAGCAGTTATCTCGCCTGGAGCAACTCGCGCCCGACTGGAATATTGCGTATGGCCAGCAGCTGGTGGAGCAGGCGCAGGCGCTGTGGCCGGAACAGGCGGGTTCTTTATCAGCACGGTGGCTGCATCAGCTTGAGGCCAGCACGTTGCCAGCGCAAAACCTTGCGGCCTGGCATCAGGGGATGATGAAGCTGGCGCAGTTAAGCGAGCGTCTGAATGGACTGGATGAGCAAAAAGGCAAATACATCACAGTGAGTGAGCTGAAGTCCTCGGTATTTGGCATGATGACCCGTTTTCAGCAGGCTGAGCCCATTGAGGAACAATTGCGGCAAATTCACTCGCTACCAGCCAGTGCGCCCCAGCGGCAACAGCTTATCCGCCAGCTTGAACAGCACCTGCGATCGCAGATTTACACCTTGTGGCAGATGAAAAACAGCATTGGGGTGGCAGAGGGAGAGGACCAATAAACGAAGCGGTAAACCAAAGCAGAAGAGCTGTTACTGGTGTCCCCTGCAGGAATCGAACCTGCAACTAGCCCTTAGGAGGGGCTCGTTATATCCATTTAACTAAGGAGACGTGCGGCGCGCAGTATAGCGCACCGTGCAGGGGATTTTAACCGTGGGCCGCCTGTTTGCTCAAAGTGTCAGCAATCAGGCGGTGGCGATCACGCTTTTTCCTGATCTTTCTGCTTTTCCTGCCTCTCTTTACGCTTCTGTTCGGCTCGCGCTTTGGCTTTGGCCGCTTCGCTCATGTCGTTACGGATCTGCGCGTGACTGATCAGGGCAAAAATCAGCGTACCGCCGGTGATGTTGCCCAGCAGGGTGGGCAGTGCAAACGGCCACAAAAACTCCTGCCACGGCAGCGTGCCGGCAAACACCAGATACAGCACTTCAACCGATCCGACCACAATGTGGGCCAGATCGCCCAGCGCCACCAGCCAGGTCATCATTACAATCACCACAATTTTGGCGCCGCCAGCGTAAGGAAACATCCACACCATGGTGGCGATGATCCAGCCTGAAATCACTGCGTTGGCAAACATTTCGCCCGGCGTGTGCTCCATCACTTTTTCGCTGATGGCAGTGAAGGCCTGGCGCGTGGCGTCATCGAAAATCGGCATATGATTAAACGCCAGCGCGCCCAGTGCGGTACCAATCAAATTGCCGATCAGCACCACGCTCCACAGCCGCAGCAGCAGCATAAAATTGCCGCCGGTGGGTTTATGCATCACCGGCAGTACGGCGGTGACGGTATTCTCGGTAAACAGCTGCTGGCGCGCCATAATCACGATGACAAAACCAAAGGTGTAGCCGAGATTCTCCAGCAGATAGGCGCCGGGCACACCAGCGAGGTGCACCTGAAAAATGCCTTTCGCCATCAGCGAGGCACCCATCGATAAGCCGGCGGCAATCGCTGACCACAGCAGAGCCATGCCGTCGCGTTCCAGCTCCTTTTCACCGTCCTGCCGAATCTCTTCATGGATCGCCGCAGCCCGCGAGGGCAGGGCGTCTTCGTCCACTTCAATATCCGTGCCTTGTTCTTTTTCTTCACTGTCCACGTCATTGTCATGCGTGTTATTTGATGGCGATGGCTTCATTTTTTCTCCCGGTGATAATGCCAGTGCGTAATAAGCGTAGACGCTTTTAGCAAGGGCGAAATGTTACAAAGATTCAAATTAAGAGTAACAAGAGATTAGCAAAGGTGGTTTTTTGAGCGCTTTCTTGATCTGATGCGCATGAATACCCCATTTGGGGGAAGGGGGAGCTTGCGCGCAGACTTCGGCCCCTGGTTTGAGTGTGGTATTATTCCCGCCTCATTTATTGCTATGAATCTCCCTTCTATGCTCGAAGTGATTAATCTCGCCTGCGTTCGCGATGAGCGAACCCTGTTCCACGGACTGAGTTTTCAGGTGCAGGCGGGCGATGTGGTGCAAATCGAAGGCCCCAACGGCGCAGGCAAAACTTCACTGTTGCGACTGCTGGCGGGGTTAAGCCGGCCAGAGCAGGGCGAAGTACGCTGGCAACAGCAGTCTATTCGCCGGCAGCGCGAAATATGGCAGCAAAACCTGTTGTATCTCGGCCATCATCCGGGCGTGAAATCGGTGCTGTCGCCGCGGGAGAATCTGCATTTCTGGCACGGCGATCGCAGCGAAGACACGCTGTATGACGCGCTGGAGCAGGTCAATCTGCTGGGCTATGAAGAGGTGCCGGTGGCTCAGCTTTCTGCCGGGCAGCAGCGGCGCGTGGCGCTGGCGCGACTGTGGCTCAGCCCGGCTCCGGTGTGGATTCTGGATGAGCCGCTGACCGCTATCGACAAACACGGCGTGGAAAAATTAATGGCGCGCTTCGCCGATCATGCCGATAACGGTGGCGTGGTGATCCTGACGACCCATCAGGACCTGCCGGACAGCCATGCGCGCGTGCGCAAAATTCGTTTTACATCGGAGTGGGCGTGATGCTTGGCCGGGTTATTCAGCGTGAGTTAAAGATTGCCTTTCGCAGCGGCGCGGAAGTGGTTAATCCGCTGTGGTTTTTTCTGATCGTGATTACGCTGTTTCCACTAGGCATTGGCCCTGAGCCGCAGCAGCTGGCGCGCATCGCGCCCGGCGTCGCCTGGGTGGCGGCGCTGCTGGCATCGCTATTGGCGCTGGAGCGGCTGTTTCGCGACGACTTTCTCGATGGCTCGCTGGAGCAGTTGCTGTTGCTGCCGACGCCGCTGCCGATCACCGTGCTGGGCAAGGTGATTGCGCACTGGCTGATTACCGGGCTGCCGCTGATTTTACTCTCGCCGCTGGCGGCGCTGCTGCTGTCGCTGGATTTTGCAGGCTGGCGGGCAATGGCGCTGACGCTGCTGATCGGCACGCCAACCCTGAGTTTTCTCGGTGCGATTGGCACCGGCCTGACCGTCGGGCTGCGGCGCGGCGGCGTATTGCTGAGTTTACTGGTGTTGCCGCTGTCGATACCGGTACTGATTTTTGCCAGCGCGGCGATTGATGCGGCCGGTCAGGGGTTACCGATCGGCGGTTATCTGGCGATCCTCGGCGCCATGCTGGCGGTCAGCGCCACGCTGTCGCCGTTTGCGACCGCCGCCGCGCTGCGCATCAGTCTGCATTAAGGCGGGCCTCCGGCAGAGAGGCCGCCATCCGAATTCTTATTTAGTGTGAGCAATGTCAATGTGGAAATGGTTACACCAGTGGGCAAAGCCTGAGCGGCTTTACCAGCTATGC
>NZ_JASEWO010000260.1:0-4321 GCF_030024295.1 Pantoea sp. Pa-EAmG | reverse complement strand
GAACGATCAAAATGGTTAACAGCATGTTAAACAAAATTTTCAGAATTGCTACCAGGCAAAGCCCGCTTGCCTTGTGGCAGGCACAATATGTCCAACAGCGCCTGATGGCTGCGCATCCCGGCTTGCAGGTTGAGCTGGTGACGATGGTCACCAAAGGTGATGTCATCCTTGATACGCCGCTGGCGAAAGTAGGTGGCAAGGGACTGTTTGTCAAAGAGCTTGAGCTGGCGATGCTGGAAAACCGTGCCGATATGGCGGTGCATTCCATGAAAGATGTGCCGGTCGATTTTCCCGACGGTCTGGGACTGGTGACCATCTGCGAGCGCGAAGATCCGCGCGATGCATTCGTCTCTAATCATTATTCCTCGATTGACGCGCTGCCGCAGGGCGCGGTGGTCGGCACGTCCAGCCTGCGTCGCCAGTGCCAGATTAGCGCACGGCGCCCGGACCTGGTGATTCGCTCGCTGCGCGGTAACGTCGGTACGCGTCTCAGCAAACTGGACGCCGGCGAGTATGACGCCATCATTCTTGCTGCCGCCGGGCTGAAACGCCTTGGACTGGAAGATCGCATTCGCCAGGCGCTGCCGGCGGAGTTTTCCCTGCCGGCGGTGGGCCAGGGTGCGGTCGGCATTGAGTGCCGCCTCGACGATCAGCCGTTAATTACGCTGCTGCAGGCGCTGAACCACAGTGACACAGCCGTCTGCGTGCGCGCTGAGCGCGCCATGAATACCCGTCTCGAAGGCGGCTGTCAGGTGCCGATCGGCAGTTTTGCCGTGCTGGAAGACGATCAGCTGTGGCTGCGCGGCCTGGTCGGTGCGCCGGATGGCAGCCAGATGGTGGTGGGCGAACGCCGCGGCCCGCGTGAACACGCCGAACAGATGGGGATTTCACTGGCCGAAGAGCTGCTGGACGGCGGCGCGCGTGACATTCTGCGTGAAGTTTATCAGGGACAGCCGCCCGCATGACTATCCTCGTGACCCGTCCGGAACCCGCCGCCAGCGAACTGGTCGCGCGCCTGCGCAGCCAGGGCAAACTGGCGTGGTCGTTTCCGCTGATTGAATTCACGCCGGGTCGCGATCTCTCTCAACTGCCGCTAAAGCTGGCCGCCCTGCAGCCCGGTGACCTGGTATTTCTGCTGTCGCAGCAGGTGGTGCACTTTGCCCAGCCCGCTTTACAGCAGCAGCGCAGCGCGTGGCCGGCATTTCTCGACTATTATGCCATTGGTCGTAGCACCGCGCTGGCGCTGCACACCGTCAGTAATCTGAAAGTTGACTATCCGCATGCGCGGGAAACCAGCGAAGAGCTGGTGCGGCTGAATCGCCTGCAGCAGGTCAGCGGCAAGCGTGCGTTGATTCTGCGCGGCAGTCCGGGCCGTGAACTGCTGGCGGAGACGCTGATCGCCCGCGGCGCGGACGTGCAATACTGTGAGTGCTATCAGCGCTGTGAAAAGCAGTACGACGGCGCGATTGAAGGCCGTCGCTGGCGCGATCGCGGTATTACCACGCTGGTGGTGACCAGCGGTGAAATGTTACAACAACTGTTTGCGCTGTTTCCGCCAATCGATCGGCGGGAATGGCTGCTGCACTGTCGGCTACTGGTCGTCAGTGAACGTTTGGCTACCCAGGCCGCCGAATTAGGCTGGCAGGAGATTGAGGTAGCCGATGGTGCGGATAACGACGCGCTGCTGCGTGCGTTACGCTGAACTTAACATTGGGATGAGCCACAATGACGGAACAAAAAGACTCCTCCGCCATGGTTGAAGAAACCACCCCTGCGGACACTTCCCCGACGCCAGCCAGCCAGCCGCCTCGTGCGAAAAAGAGCGACGGCAAGGTGCTGAGCGCGGTGGCAATTGTCATTGCACTGGCGATTGGCGCGGGACTTTACCTGAATGGGAAACACCAGGCCGACTTACAGGCTCAGACTAACCAGACCCTGAGCGAGCAGCTGAGCGCCCTGCAGCAGCAACTGGGCAGCGATAAACAACAGCTCTCGCAGCAGCTGGCGGACGCCAATACCGCGCTGCAGGAAGCGCGCAGCCAGCAGGATAACAGCGCCAAAGAGCTGGAGACGCTGCGTGAAAAAGTGGCCACTATTTCCGGCAACGATACCCGCACCTGGCTGCTGGCGCAGGCCGACTACCTCGTCAAACTGGCGGGTCGCAAACTGTGGAGCGATCAGGACGTCACCACCGCGGCAGCGCTGCTGAAAAGCGCGGACACCAGCCTGGCGGAGATGAACGATCCCAGCATCATGAACGTGCGCCGCGCGCTGACCCAGGACATCAGTTCACTGGCGGCGGTCAGCCAGGTGGACTACGACGGCATCACCCTCAAGCTGAATCAGTTGTCGAACGGCGTGGATAATCTGCGTCTGGCCGATAACGACAGCGATGAGTCGCCGATGGATGCCGACAGCGGTGAGCTCTCCAGCTCGCTGCACGAGTGGCGTCAGAATCTGGTGAAGAGCTGGCACAACTTCATGGATGATTTCATCACCATCCGCCGCCGCGATAACACCGCGCAGCCGCTGCTGGCACCGAATCAGGATGTTTATCTGCGCGAAAACATCCGTTCACGTCTGCTGATTGCTGCGCAGGCGGTGCCGCGCCATCAGGATGAGATCTACAAACAGTCCATCGATGCGGTATCCACCTGGGTGCGTGCCTGGTACGACACTAACGATGCGGCAACCAAAGCCTTCCTCGCCCAGCTCGACGAGCTGAGTCAGCAAAGTATTTCGATGGACGTGCCGGACACGCTGGAGAGCCAGGCGCTGCTGGAAAAACTGATGCAAACGCGCGTGCGCAATCTGCTGGCGCAGCCATCGGCTGCGGCTGATCAACAGGGAGGCTAACCATGCTGAAAGTATTGGTGCTTTTCCTGCTGCTGATTGCCGGCATTGTGCTGGGACCGATGGTTGCCGGCCATCAGGGCTACGTGCTGATCCAGACCGATAACTGGAACATTGAGACCAGCGTCACCGGTCTGGCCATCATCCTGATTCTCAGCCTGCTGGTGATTCTGCTGGTCGAATGGATTCTGCGTCGCCTGTTCCGCACCGGCGCCCGCACCCGCGGCTGGTTCACCGGGCGTAAACGTCGCAGCGCCCAGCGTCACACGCAGAGCGCGCTGATGAAGCTGGCGGAAGGCGATTACCGTCAGGTGGAGAAGCTGCTGTCGAAGAATGCCGATCACGCCGATCAGCCGGTGGCGAACTATCTGCTGGCGGCGGAAGCAGCGCAGCAGCGCGGCGACGAAATCCGTGCTAACCAGCATCTGGAGCGCGCCTCTGAGCTCTCCGAGAACGATACCATTCCGGTTGAGATCACCCGCGTGCGCCTGCAGCTGGCGCGTAACGAAGATCACGCCGCACGTCACGGTATCGATCGCCTGCTGGAAGTGGCGCCGCGCCATCCGGAAGTGCTGCGTCTGGCCGAGCAGGCTTATATCCGCACCGGCGCCTGGGGCGCATTGCTGGATATCCTGCCCTCCATGCAGAAGGCGCAGATTAACGATGAGAACCAGCGTAACGCGCTGCAGCAGCAGGCGTGGCTGGGTCTGATGAATCAGGCTATGGCCGATCAGGGCAGCGAAGGCCTGAAAAAATGGTGGCAGAACCAGAGTCGTAAAACCCGCCAGGAGACTGCCCTGCAGGTGGCGATGGCTGAGCATTTGATCGAGTGCGACGATCCGGACACCGCGCAAAGCATCGTGCTGGAAGGGCTGAAGCGTCAGTATGACGATCGGCTGGTGCTGCTGATGCCGCGTATCAAAAGCGGTGACCCGCAGGCGCTGGAGAAAGCGCTGCGTCAGCAGATCAAGCAGCACGGCGCCACGCCGCTGTTGCACAGCACGCTCGGCCAGCTGCTGATGCGCCACGGTGAATGGCAGCAGGCCGCAGAAGCCTTCCAGCAGGCGCTGGCACAGCGTCCGGATGGCTTTGACTACGCCTGGCTGGCGGACGTTTACGATCGCCTGCATCGCCCGGAAGACGCGGCTAAAATGCGTCGCGAAGGTCTGTTACTGACGCTGAAGAACAATCCTGGCGCCTGATTTTACTGTTGTTGTTTTTGTGCACGCCGGGCCAGTCCCGGCTTTTTTTTGCCTGAAAGAGCGTGCAGGGAATGCGGCATCAATCCGTAAACGGCAGATAAAAAAAACACCTGCCAGAAGCAGGTGTAAGATCAGGTCGGTAAGACAACTGATGGTATCCGACTCAACGTAATGTCCTTCTTACTGCAGTAGCGCGTGCACGTTACTGCCAGCTGGACAACGGATACCGTAAGGGGCTCTGCATCATTCCCAGGTTTATGTAGCAT
>NZ_JASEWO010000048.1:0-26307 GCF_030024295.1 Pantoea sp. Pa-EAmG | reverse complement strand
AACTCACTATGAAGCACGTGAAAGTAGAGAGGTAAGCGCCACCAGGCGCTGAAACCGGCCTTATCAGGCTGTATCCCGAAACAGTTTTCCCTTATCAGGGCGAAAATAGTGTTTTAATGAAACCGTTACGGGACACAGCCTGTTGCACACTGCGAAAAGATGTCAGGGCAATGCAACATTGAACCGGGTCTCTAAGTATGGGTCAGATCCCCGGTTTTGCTGCCTGTTTCCTGATTATTTTTTCTTCTTTCTTATACTGCAAACGGATCGATCACCATAAGTAACTGACCCGCCTGCACTTGCTGCCCGGCCTGGCGTTGCAGGCTGTGGATTTTGCCACTGACCGGCGCCACGATCGGGATTTCCATCTTCATGGATTCGAGAATGCCTACCGTGGCACCCGCGGTCACATCACTGCCTTCCGCCACCAGCCATTGCCACACGCTGCCCGCCACCTGGCTCTCGACGCTGTGGCAGCCCGCCGGCACCACCACTTCCTCGCTGCTCTGCGCCTGCAGCTGACTGTCGAAAGTGAACTGGCCATCGGCGCGCCAGCGTGCCAGTTCGGCGTCAAACGCCTGCTGACGCTGCTGCTGGAACGCGTCGATCTCCGTCGCCTGGGCAGTCAGCAGCGCCTGATAGTCGGCGAGGCGAAATTCCCCGGCTTCCACGCGCAGCGGATAATCGCCCCACGGGAAACGTTCGCGGATTTGCAGCAGTTCGTCGGCACTGACCGGATAAAAACGGATTTGGTCGAAGAAACGCAGCAGCCACGGCTGGGTAAAGGCGCTGGTGCGGCGATCGCGATTCCACATCTGCAGCGTACGTCCGACGAACTGATAGCCGCCCGGCCCTTCCATGCCATAAACACACAGATACGCGCCGCCGATGCCCACCGAGTTTTCCGCCGTCCAGGTGCGCGCCGGATTGTATTTGGTGGTCACCAACCGGTGACGCGGATCGAGTGGCGTTGCCACCGGCGCGCCGAGATAGACATCGCCCAGCCCCATCACCAGATACGAGGCGCTGAACACAATCTGTTTCACCGCCTCCACGCTATCGAGCCCGTTAATACGCCGGATAAACTCAATGTTGCTCGGGCACCAGGGCGCATTCGGACGCACCGACTGGCTATAGCGTGTTACGGCTTCGCGGCAGGCGGCATCATCCCAGCTGAGCGGCAGCCACACGGTGCGCGATGGCACAGCCGCGTCGGCGAGGTCGCCCAGCAGATTATCAGCGTGCAAAATTTGCGCCAACAGCTCACTTCTTGCGCACTGCTGCGCATCATAATGCACCTGTAACGAGCGGATGCCGGGCGTCAGCTCCAGCTGACCCGCCAGCGGATGCGCCTCCAGCCACTGCATGAGGGCGTGAACGCGGAAACGCAGCGCAATGTCCAGCGTCAGCGCGCCATACTCCACCAGCAGAAAACGGTCACCCGCGGCGCGCACGCACAGTGCAGGCCGCCCGGCGGTTGCTGCATGCTGGTGCAAGATCGGATCGATCAGCGGCAGTGCTGGCGCCACGCGCACCGCTTCCGGTTGCAGATGCGCGATCTCGCGACGCTGCGCCTGCGCCAGACGATCGGCATCAGCCAGAGCGATCGGCACAAAGCGCAACCGATCGCCGGCTTTCAGCTGGCCCAGCTTCCACAGATCGGCGTCGATCACCGTCGCCGGGCAGACAAAGCCGCCCAGCGAAGGGCCGTCCGGACCAAGGATCACCGGCATATCACCGGTAAAATCCACCGTGCCAAAGGCATAGGCGTTGTCGTGAATATTGGACGGATGCATGCCCGCCTCACCGCCGTCGCTGCGCGCCCAGTCAGGTTTCGGGCCGATCAGCCGAATCCCGGTGCGGCTGGAGTTGTAGTGCACCTGCCACTCGGCAGCGAAAAATTCGCTTATATCGTCATCGGTAAAGAAGGCGGGTGCGCCGTGCGGACCATAAACAACGCGCAGCTGCCATTCACCGTTAAGCGGCGGCAGCAGCGTCTCGGGCAGGCGCGCCGCCGCAGCCTGACGCGGCGCGGCCAGCTGCAGCACGTCGCCGGCGCGCAGCGCCCGCCCGGCGTGACCGCCAAACTTACCCAGCGTAAAGGTACTGCGGCTGCCCAGATAGCGCGGCGTATCCAGCCCGCCCGCCAGCAGCAGATAGCTGCGGCAGCCGTCGCGCACGTCGCCCAGCGTCAGGGTTTGCCCGGCCTGCGCATGCAGCACCTGATGCATCGCCAGCGGCTGGCTGTCGAGGGTGGCCGCCAGCGGCGCGCCGCTCAGCACAAAGCTGCATGCCTGATTAAAGCGCAGCGTCGGGCCGCGCAACGTGATTTCCAGCCCGGCCGCCTGGGCCTCGTTACCCAGCAGGCGATTGCCCAGCTGAAAGGCGCGGCTGTCGAACGGCCCGGAAGGCGGTACGCCGACGTGCCAGTAGCCGACGCGGCCCGGCGCATCCTGCACCGTGGTGAGGGTACCGCCGCTGAGGATATCCAGCGTCGGCGGCTGCCACGCCACGCTGCCGAGCGTGGCGGTAATGATGCGTCCCTGCTGCACGTCCGGCAGCGTACAGAGCTGACGCAGCCAGCGCAGGTTGGTCTCGATGCCATACAGCTCACTCTGCGCCAGCGCCGCGATCATGCCGTCGAGCGCGCGCTGGCGATCGGCCGCATGCACGAGGATCTTCGCCAGCATCGGATCGTAAAACGGTGAAACTTCCATGCCGCTCTCTACGCTGCTATCGATGCGCAGCGTGGCGTGATCGAGCGCCGTCGGGAACTGCACGTGGCTGAGCAGTCCGGCGCTCGGCTGAAACTGCTTCGCCGGATCCTCAGCGTACAGCCGCACCTGAATGGCATGGCCCTGCGCCACCGGTTGCAGCGTCGCCAGCGGCGGCAGGCGCTGCTGCGCCAGTTCGACCATCCAGCGCACCAGATCCACGCCGTATACCAGTTCAGTGACGCCATGCTCAACCTGCAGGCGGGTATTCACCTCGAGGAACCAGAACTGCTGGCTGACCTCATCGTAAACATACTCCACCGTGCCAGCGCTGCGATAGTTAACCGCGCGAGCCAGCCGTACGGCGGTGGCCTGCAACTGCGCGCGCACCGCATCGCTGAGCCGCGGCGCGGGTGTCTCCTCCAGCACCTTCTGATTACGGCGCTGCGCCGAGCAGTCGCGTTCGCCCAGCGCAATCACGTCGCCCTGGCCATCGCCAAAAATCTGTACTTCGATATGCCGCGCCCGGGCGATAAATTTCTCTAAGAAGACGCCATCGTCGGCAAAGTTGTTACCTGCCAGACGTTTTACGCGAGTAAACGCCTCTTTCAGCTCGTCCGCGCTGTTGCAGCGCTGCATCCCAATGCCGCCACCGCCGGCGGTGCTTTTCAGCATCACCGGAAAGCCAATCTGTTGCGCGGCGGCCTGTGCCTGCTGCAGGGAGGTCAGCAGGCCGCTGCCTGGCAGCAGTGGCAACGCGTTCTGCTCAGCCAGTTCGCGCGCGCGATGTTTCAGGCCAAACGCCCGCATCTGCGCCGCATCCGGCCCGAGAAAATGCAGGCCCGCTGCTTCGCAGCGCGTGACGAACTCCGGTTTTTCACTGAGAAAGCCATAGCCCGGATGCAGCGCCTGCGCGCCGCTCTGCGCGGCAATCGCCAGCAGTTTGTCCTGGTTGAGATAGGTGTCGCGCACCTGCCCCTCGCCCAGCGACCAGGCTTCATCGGCTAGCCGCACGTGGCGCGCATGGCGGTCGGCTTCGGCATAGACGGCAATCGCCCGGATATTCATGGCCTGCAGGGTACGGATGATGCGCACGGCAATCGCGCCACGGTTGGCAATCAATACGCGATCAATCATGACTGAATACTCTTATTGCGGCAGGTCGTCCTGCACCAGCTGTGACGGCGTAAAACGGGTCGTCCCGTTGCGTCAGAGAATCACCACACGCTGACGGCAATCGGCGTCGGGTTGTAACCGTTACAGGGATTGTTGAGCTGCGGACAGTTGGAGATCAGCACCAGAATGTTCATCTGCGCCACCATCTCAACATACTTACCCGGCGCGGAGATGCCATCGGCAAACGTCAGGCCGCCGTCGTGGGTCACCGGCACATTCATAAAGAAGTTAATGTTGTGCGTGATATCGCGGCGCGTCAGGCCAGACTCCGGATGCGCGGCGACCGCCAGCATCCAGCTGTCACGGCAGGAGTGCATGTGGCGCTTTTCGAGGTCATAACGCACCGTATTGCTCTCGCACGAGCAGGCGCCGCCGAGCGTATCGTGACGGCCACAGGTATCGGCGGTGATGGTCAGCATCGGCCGATCAAGATTAGAACGCAGCACGCTGCCGGCCGTAAGAAACACGTTGTGCTGGCCGCGCAGCGTCTCGCTCATGCTGTAGCGCTCGGCGGTATCATCGGCGTTGAAAAACAGCGTATCCGCCGCCTGATTGCCTTCCAGATCGGTAATGCGCAGCGTTTCTCCGGCGGCAATGCGCTGCAGCCAGTAATCACCGGCGTCGATCTGCTGCTGCAGACGCGCCTGCGCCGGGTTTCGTTCACTCTCTTTAATCATCACACTTCTCCCTGCAGTTGATAGAGGGCGTTATTGCGCAGGCCGCGCTGGTTTTCCGCGCGCTGCAGACAGATTTCCGGCAGCGGCGCGCGCTGCGCATCCAGCGTCAGCTGCAGCGGCTGGCGCGGATAATCGCTCGCCGGGCTGAGCGGGTGCGGACAGGTGTGCAGCAGCACCAGCGTGTCCATGGCGAAACGCAGCCGAACCTGCGCGCCGGCTTCGCCCTGCCGCTCCAGCGTTAAGCGCCCGCTGTCATCGGCGCGCACCTGCGCAAACAGATTGAGGCAGGCCGCCATGTCGCGCTGGCCAAGGCCATACTTCGCCAGCTCGACGAGGAAGCTGTCGTAGCCGTTTTGATGGCGCAGGTTGCGCGCCTGCTGATAGTCGCTGACTCCATAGCGCGCGGCAGTCTGTGCCGCGTTCAGCGTGCCGCACACGCTCTCGTGCCAGCCGAAACTGTCGTGTTCAATGCCGCAGAAAATGCGCCCCATGTCCGAGTAGAGACAGTGGCCGGCAGTGAGCCGGAAAGTGTGCTGGCACTTGAGCGTATCCGGCGCGTTGTAGCGCTCCAGCAGGTTTTCCGGGTTATAAAACAGCAGGCTGGCGCTGGCGCCGCCCTCCACATCGGTCAGCGTCAGCGCGCTGCCGCTGCGCATGACAAAAGACCAGTGCGCCCCGGCGGGCAGCAGGGTTTGGTATGGCTGCATCGTGCTCTCCTTTAAGCCACCTGCGTTGCGGACAGCACTTCAGCGGCGGGCTGAGTGCGATCCAGCGGCAGGTCGTAAGTGATAGTGGCGCCCCAGGCTTGCGGCGCGTGCGGATCGTGGCGCAGTTTGTCGAACACCAGCAGGCGTGACGCGAGGCTGAAGCCCTCTTTCAGATCGTGGGTGATCATGAAAATGGTCAGCTGATGCTGCTGCCACAGCTGGGTGATCAGTTGATGCATCTCGCTGCGAATACCGGGATCGAGCGCGCCAAAAGGTTCATCCAGCAGCAGAATGCGCGGCTGTTTCATCAGCGCCTGCGCCAGGGCCAGACGTTGCTGCATGCCGCCCGACAGCTGATGCGGATATTTGCTCTGCGCCTGTTCCAGTCCGACCTGCGCCAGCATTGCCTGCGCGCGCTGGCGAATCGCCTGACGTTTGCGTCCCCAGACGCGTCCCAGCCAGCGTGCGCTGCTGAACTCGTCGGCCAGCATTACGTTGCCGAGCACCGTCAGATGCGGAAACACCGAGTAGCGCTGAAACACCACGCCGCGATGGGCGTCCGGCTCGTCGGGAATCGGTGCGCCATCCAGCAGCAGCTCGCCTTTGGTCGGCGCTTCGGTGCCGAGCAGCATATTCAGAAACGTGGTTTTGCCGCAGCCGGAGGCGCCGACAATCGCCACGAACTCGCCGCGCTCGACCTCTATATTCAGCCGCTCCAGCACCACCTGATCGCCGTAGTGTTTTTCCAGATTTTTCAGTTGCAGTAAGGGCATCGCGCGCTCCTTATTTGGCGTGATACCACGGCCAGCAGCGTCGGCTGACGAGCCGCAGCAGCAGGTCGAGGGCAAAGGCCAGCAGGGTGATCCACGCCACGTACGGCAGAATCACATCCATGGCCAGATAGCGGCGCATCAGGAAGATGCGATAACCGAGGCCTTCCGTGGCCGCAATCGCTTCGGCAGCAATCAGGAACAGCCACGCCGAACAGAGCGACAGCCGCACCGCATCGCACAGGCGCGGCATCAGCTGCGGCAGAATCACCCGCCACAGAATCTGTGCGCTATGCGCACCCAGCGTCTGCGCTTTAACCAGCTGCTCCTGCGGGATTTTCTGCACCTGCAGTTGCAGATCGCGGGCGATCAGCGGCGTGATGCCGATAACGATCAGCACCACTTTGGAGACTTCGCCAAGGCCAAAGCAGATAAACAGAATGGGCAGAATCGCCAGCGGCGGCACCAGCGCAAACAGCGTTACCAGCGGTGCCAGCACCGCGCGCACCACCGGCAGCGCGCCGGTGAACAGGCCGATTGCCAGCGCCAGCAGCGCGCTGATAGCGACGCCACTCAGCAAACGCAGCAGGCTGGCGGCGGTATCGCTCCACAGCAGATATTCGCCGGTGCGCGGGCTGGGCTGAAACGCCATCCGGCTGATGGCCTCGCCCATGGCGTTGAATCCCGGCAGCAGTTTGTCTGCCGCGTTCAGGCTGAGGCGCGCATCCGACGCGAACAGATAGACCAGCAGCACCGCCAGCAGCGGCAGAATGCCAAGCAGCAGGCGGCCGAGCGGCAGCGGTTGGTAGTTAATCAATTTACGCATCGGCAGCGCCTCGCTTACAGCTGACCGGCAGCGGCCAGTTTGGTGAAGGTGTCGGTAAAGCGCAGTTTGATGTTGCCGGCATCGCCCCAGTTACCGGCCGGTGTAGCGACCCCTACCGCATCGGCCCCCGGCGCGCCTTCGCCCAGCAGGCCGTGTTTAAAGGAGAATTCGGCCACCAGTTGCATCGTGGCTTTCAGCTGCGGGCTGTCGACAAAATCCAGCGTGGTTTTGGCATCGCTGAACAGGTGTGTCGCGGCAAGCTGCTGATCAAAACCGGCCAGATCGGTCCCGGATGCCTGCGCCATCTGCGTGCGCGCCGCTTTGGCACTGTCGCTCTGTCCGGCCATGCTGTGCAGCGTCTCGTACCAGGCGCCGGTCAGCGCTTTGCCGAGCTGAGGATATTTGTTAAGCGTGGCGGTGTTGACCACCAGCAGGTCGAGGATTTCGCCCGGGATCTGCGCCGAGGAGAACACCAGATGGCTGTCCGGCTGCTTCTCTGCTTCCGCCAGCAGCGGATTCCACGTGACGATGGCATTAACGTCAGCAGTGCCAAACGCCGCCACCAGATCGGCATCGGCGGTGTTAACCACCCTGACGTCTTTCTCGCTCATGCCGGATTTCTCCAGCGCGCGCGCCAGCAGATAGTGTGAGACCGACAGTTCGACGAGGTTGATGGGTTTGCCTTTCAGCGCGCTGACGCTGTCCGCGCCTTTAAGCAGAATGCCGTCGTTACCGTTGGAGTAGTCGCCGACAATCAGCGCGGTGCTGTCGACGCCGCCGGTCGCCGGAATGGTCAGCGCATCCATATTGGTCATGGTGCAGCCGTCAAAGCCACCTGCGGTGTACTGATTAACCGACTCGATATAGTCGTTAACCTGCACAAACTGAATATCGATGCCGTACTTATCGGCCCACTTTTTCACGATGCCGCTTTGCTGGGCGTAATCCCACGGCATCCAGCCAGCGTAGATGGACCAGCAAAGCTTAAAGGAAGGTTTAGCGGCGGCCAGCGACGGAACGCTGAACAGGGCGACGCTGCAAATCAGCAGCAGGCGCAGACAGGCTTTAATCATGATGATTCCTCTGGCGTTAACGGACGAAAATCAGGCAGGAGGCGGCGAGCAACGTTCTCGCTTTCCTCCCGGGCTTTTTTCCCGCCGTGTAACCGTCAGAGGACGGTCGGTCACTCTCGGACCAGCATCTCGCGATCGGAACCCTAGTGACCCATTGCAAATTGTGTGGCGACGTCGGTTGCCCGCGATCGCTCCTGCATCTGCCAGAAAGCAGGCAATATCAATGCCAGGTTGCTATCAGCCTGAATTACATATGTTATTGCACATCGCTGCGCTCGCAGGCAGGCTGCGCTGCACAGTTGTGCAGCAGGCACGCACCAGCGTGAAGCACTGCAGACCAGCCGTTGTACAGCCGGGGCCATTGCACTATTCTTTAGGACCTTTCCCAGCGAATCGAATTTAGCCATCGTCACAACAGGAGTTGAATTATGGCGTCAGGAATTTCCCGCATCTGGATGCGTAGCGGCATGCTGCTGACCGGCGTGCTACTTGTGCTGCAGCTTACCGCCTGCGGCGATAAAGAGGGCGATCAGCGCAAAGCCTTTACTGATTTTCTGCAAAACACCGTGATGCGCAGCGGTGAACATCTGCCCAGCCTGAGCGAAAACCAGAAGCAAACCTTCGGTAATTACGCCAGTGATTACGCCATCCTGTATGGCTTCTCGCAGCAGGTGAATCAGGCGGTGGATCAGGGCATGCGCCCGGTGGTTGATGAGCTGGCGGCCATCCGCGTGCCGCAGGATTATCTGACGCGCCGCGACAGCCTGCGCCAGGCGAGCGGCAATCTGAGCGTGCTGACGCAGCAGATTCAGAGCGCCAAAATGCAGGCCGACAGCAGCAAAGCCACGCTGAAGCAGCCGGACGACCTGAAGAAAGTGTACGACAGCGTGTACGCCAAAGTGGTGACGCAGCCAGCCAGCACGCTGATCCCGCTGCTGCCGCAGCTGCAGGCGCTGAGCCAGTCGGCAGTTCAGGCCGGCGATTATCTGCAGTCGCAGGGCGCGCGCGTCAGCTTCAATGACGGCGGCGTTCAGTTCCCGACGCAGGAGCAGGCCACGCAATACAACACGCTGATGAGTAATCTCGCCAGCAATACGCAGGCGCTGACCCAGGCACAAAATGCCGTACAGGGTGGTTTACAGTAAGCCGCTCAGCGGGCAGTTCTCCACTGCCCGCTTTTTCAGATTTTCGTCACTTCCTTACATCGGCTTTTTCTGTCAGCACAGAGTGTGATCTGGCGCATTTTCAACCAAAAATAATTTGTGATCTCAATCACATTTGTGAAACAAACCGGCCCAGGTGAAAGGTGATTTTTGTCACATTTCCACCGCTGTTGCGCGCATTTTTTCGCCGGCGTTGCTTTCTTACAGGGTATTTTTGTGATCAAAGTCACCTTTAATCCCCCTGCCCACCCCAACTTAGCGTGATATACATCACACTTTTTCCTGACGCTACGCAGTGTAATCAACTAGTGCTAGAGTCCGCGTGCATACAGTAATGCCACGGCCCCCGCCGTAACGTCTTAACAAAAACAAACGCGCTCTCTTATTGCAGCGCGTCTCAATAAGGGGTGGGTTTATGTCCTCATCAGCGAAGGTCAAGGTCCAGAGCTTTGGTCGCTTTCTGAGTAACATGGTGATGCCAAACATCGGTGCGTTTATCGCCTGGGGTATCATCACAGCACTGTTCATCCCAACCGGATGGATTCCAAACGCAACGCTGGCGAAACTCGTCGGCCCAATGATTACTTACTTGCTGCCGCTGTTGATCGGTTTCACCGGTGGACGTCTGGTGGGCGGCGATCGCGGCGGCGTGGTCGGTGCAATCACCACCATGGGCGTGATTGTCGGTGCAGATATGCCGATGTTCCTCGGCGCGATGATTGCCGGTCCACTGGGCGGCTGGGCGATCAAAACCTTTGACCGTATGGTTGATGGTAAGATCAAAAGCGGCTTCGAGATGCTGGTTAACAACTTCTCAGCCGGTATCATCGGTATGCTGCTGGCGCTGCTGGCGTTCATCGGCATCGGTCCATTGGTTGAAGGTCTGTCACACATCCTTGCGGCGGGCGTAAACCTGATGGTGCAGAACAACCTGCTGCCACTGACCTCTATCTTTGTTGAACCGGCGAAAATCCTGTTCCTCAATAACGCCATCAACCACGGTATCTTCTCGCCGCTGGGTATCCAGCAGGCCAGCGAAGCGGGCAAATCGATCTTCTTCCTGATTGAAGCGAACCCGGGTCCGGGTATGGGCGTGCTGGTCGCTTATATGATCTTCGGCCGCGGTAGCGCCAAGCAGTCGGCGGGCGGTGCAGCGATCATCCACTTCCTTGGCGGTATCCACGAAATCTACTTCCCGTACGTGCTGATGGCGCCGCGCCTGCTGCTGGCAGTAATCCTCGGCGGTATGACCGGCGTGTTCACCCTGACGCTGCTGAACGGCGGTCTGGTATCACCGGCCTCACCAGGTTCGATTCTGGCCGTGCTGGCGATGACGCCAAAAGGCGCTTACTTCGCTAACATCGCGGCTATCGTTGCGGCTTTCGCCGTCTCCTTCGTGGTCTCCTCGATTCTGCTGAAAACCAGCAAAGTAAAAGAAGAAGACGACATCGAAGCGGCGACCCAGCGCATGAAAGACATGAAAGCGCAGTCAAAAGGCCAGGCCGTTGCCGGTTCACCGGTGGTTGCCGATGCCAGCAGCGTTGACGTCAGCCACGTGCGCAAAATCATCGTCGCCTGTGATGCCGGTATGGGCTCCAGCGCGATGGGCGCAGGCGTGCTGCGCAAGAAGGTACAGGATGCGGGCCTGAGCAATATCTCTGTGACCAACAGCGCGATTAACTCGCTGCCGGGCGATGTTGATCTGGTGATTACTCACCGCGATCTGACCGAACGTGCGATGCGTCAGGCGCCACAGGCGCAGCACATCTCGCTGAACAACTTCCTCGACAGCGCGCTGTACACCAACCTGACTGAGCGTCTGGTGGCGGCGAACCGCAGCGAAGCCCACCGTGAAACGGTACAGACCGCGCTGGCAGACAGCTATGACGACGGCAGCGCGCACCTGTTCAAACTGGGCGCTGACAACGTGTTCCTCGGCCTGAGCGCCAGCAATAAAGAGCAGGCGATTCGCTTCGCCGGCGAGCAGCTGGTGAAAGGTGGCTACGTGCAGCCGGAATACGTTGAAGCGATGCTGGCGCGCGAGCAGCTGACGCCAACCTACCTCGGTGAATCCATCGCTGTGCCGCACGGCACCGTCGAAGCCAAAGACCGCGTGCTGAAAACCGGCGTGGTATTCTGCCAGTATCCGGCCGGCGTGCAGTTTGGCGATGAGCCGGACGAAGTCGCGCGACTGGTGATTGGTATTGCCGCACGCAATAACGAACACATTCAGGTGATCACCAGCCTGACCAATGCGCTCGACGACGACAGCGTAATCGAGAAGCTGGCGAACACCACCAGCGTGCAGGACGTGCTGGATCTGCTGTCTGGCAGCACTGCCAACGCGTAATTCGCTGTTTAACTTCCCTGGGGCGGGCAAGCCCGTCCCCACTTTCCGGGGCGGACATGCCCGCCCCTTCGTCATTTGATATGGGTCAAATTTATGAAAGCGTTACATTTTGGAGCAGGTAACATCGGCCGTGGATTTATCGGTAAGCTGCTGGCGGATGCCGGTATCGAACTGGTGTTTGCTGATGTGAATCAGGTGGTGCTTGATGCCCTTAACGCCCGTCATGAGTATCCGGTTCACGTGGTGGGCGAGCAGGCGCAGGTTGAAATCGTTACCGGCGTCAGCGCGGTGAACAGCACCAGCGACGACATCGTCACGCTGATCGCTGAGGTTGATATCGTTACCACGGCGGTTGGTCCGCAGATCCTTGAGCGCATCGCGGGCAGCGTGGCGCAGGGTCTGGCCAAACGCAGTGACAACGGTAATGTCCGTCCGCTGAATATCATCGCCTGTGAAAACATGGTGCGCGGCACCAGCCAGCTGAAGCAGCACGTACTGAAGGCGCTGCCGCAGCAGTATCATGCGTGGGTTGAAGAACATGTTGGCTTTGTTGATTCGGCAGTTGACCGCATCGTGCCGCCATCTGAAGCCGGCAGCACCGATCCGCTGGAAGTTACCGTAGAAACCTTCAGCGAGTGGATCGTCGACAAAACCCAGTTTAAAGGCGCGCTGCCGGACATTCCTGGCATGGAGCTGACCGATAACCTGATGGCGTTCGTCGAGCGCAAGCTGTTTACCCTCAACACCGGCCACGCCATTACCGCTTATCTTGGCCAGCTGGCCGGTCACGCCACCATTCGCGAAGCCATTCTCGACCAGAAAGTGCGTGCCGTGGTGCAGGGCGCGATGCAGGAGAGCGGCGCGGTGCTGATCAAGCGTTATGGTTTCGATGCGGAGAAACATGCCGCATATATCCAGAAAATCCTCACGCGTTTCGAAAACCCGTACCTGAAAGATGACGTCGAGCGCGTCGGCCGTCAGCCGCTGCGCAAGCTGAGCGCCGGCGATCGCCTGATCAAGCCGACGCTGGGCACGCTGGAGTATCAGCTGCCGCACGCCAGCCTGGTGCAGGGTATTGCTGCCGCGATGCACTATCGCAGCGAAGCCGATCCGCAGGCGCAGGAGCTGGCGTCACTGATCGCGCAGAAAGGCCCACAGGCGGCGCTGGCGGAGATTTCTGGCCTCGATGCCAATAGCGAAGTGGTGAGCTCAGTGGTGAGCGCTTACCACGCTATGGCATAATGCGCGCCCTTTAGTGGTCAATTCGGGCACGGCAGCCGCGTGCCCGTCGACGGTAGCTGAATGATGCAGGCAATAATGGAAGAGAAGCAGGCTTTTGAAAACCGGGTGCTTGAGCGGCTGAACGCCGGTCGTTCGGTGAGAAGCTTCCTGATCGCCGCTGTCGAACTGTTGGCGGAAGCAGTCAATCTGCTGGTGCTGCAGGTCTTTCGCAAAGACGACTACGCGGTGAAATATGCGGTGGAACCGCTGCTGCTGGGCGACGGCCCGCTGGGCGAGCTGTCGGTACGCCTGAAGCTCATCTACGGCCTGGGGGTGATCAATCGCCACGAATACGAAGACTGCGAGCTGCTGCTGGCGCTGCGTGAGGAGCTGAATCACGACACCAGCGACTACCGCTTTACCGACGATGAAATACTCGGCCCGTTCGGCGAACTGCACTGCGTGCTGGCCTGGCCGCCGCAACCCGATTTCACCCGCGACGACGCCGCGCTGCGCGCCATGCAGCAGCAGCGCTACCTGCAGATGGTGCGATCCACCATGGTGCTGTCGCTGACCGAGCTGATTTCCCGTATCTCGCACAAACAGGCCTTCAAGAAGCCCGCCGTGTAACGCTTCCCCTGCGGCGCTATTGCCACGCGCCGCTGTTCTCTCCGCCGCAGACAAAATATTACGCAGGATATTGATGCAGCGCTTTTTTTGGCGGTTGATGATTTTGCCAACAATCGTCAGATAGCGATATACTTACCGCTCCTGTGGCAAACAGACGACATCCCTATGAAATACGATACATCTGAACTCTGCGACATCTACCATGAAGAAGTGAACGTTGTTGAACCGCTTTTTTCGAACTTTGGTGGGCGCACCTCATTCGGTGGTCAAATTACCACAGTGAAATGTTTCGAAGACAACGGCCTGCTGTATGACCTGCTCGAAGAGAACGGTCGCGGTCGCGTGCTGCTGGTCGATGGCGGCGGCTCAGTGCGGCGCGCGCTGGTTGACGCTCAGTTAGCAAGACTGGCGGCGCAAAACGAGTGGGAAGGCATCGTGGTGTACGGCTCGGTTCGCCAGGTCGATGAACTGGAAGAGCTGGAGATCGGCATTCAGGCGATTGCGGCCATTCCGGCTGGCGCCGCAGGCGAAGGCATCGGCGAGAGCGACGTGCGGGTTAACTTCGGCGGCGTCACCTTCTTCTCCGGCGATCATCTCTACGCCGACAACACCGGCATGATCCTGTCTGAAGACGCACTCGACATCGAGTAAGCGACAAACAAAAACGGGTGCCGCGGCACCCGTTGGTTTAAGCGCTGAGGCTTAAACTTCTTCCATTTTTCCCAGCAGTGCACGCAGGCGCTCCTGCCATACATGCTGCTCTTCTTTCAGATGCTGGTTTTCACGTACCAGTGCATCCTGGTTGCCAGAAGCCTGGCTGGCTTCGTTGCGCAGCGTATTGTTCTGATCTTTCAGCTCTTCAATTTCCATCTGCAGCAGAGTGATGGTATCAATCGCCTGCTGTACTTTCGCTTCCAGTTTTTCGAACACTTCAAATGACATCTTTCTGACCTCTCCTAAATCTCTTGCAAGGCGTTGATGGTGCTGGGACTGCCTTGTTATGGTGCGTCCAGCCACGATGTCCCGATTGTATGTAGCGAGACCTTGCAAGTCCAGCGGCACAGGGCCTGCAACGCTAGTCTGTAACACTT
Source organism: Pantoea sp. Pa-EAmG (assembly GCF_030024295.1). NCBI lineage: Bacteria > Pseudomonadati > Pseudomonadota > Gammaproteobacteria > Enterobacterales > Erwiniaceae > Pantoea > Pantoea sp. Pa-EAmG. The sequence continues at coordinate 11,909 of NZ_JASEWO010000048.1, read as the reverse complement.
TTCAGTTAATGCTTAAAAAAACGCTCACGTTCGCGCATTTTTGCGCGCGGTCACGGTATTGCACCCAGTGACAGCAGGGTTAATGGGTCATAAAGAAAAGCAAAAGACGCGAAAACGCGCATTTTTATGACGCAGTACACATATTTCGATTTCGCTATTTCTCGTTTATGCTCGTTAACGATAAATTCACATCAGCCCTACATAAGAGCTGGGTGACTCATGGATTGAGAACAAAAACTGATAAAATTTAACCTCGCTTCAGGAATACCATTATGAGTCAGACAACGAACACACTAAAAGGTCAGTGCATCGCCGAGTTTCTCGGTACCGGTTTGATCATCTTTTTTGGTGCCGGCTGTGTGGCGGCGCTGAAGCTGGCCGGTGCCGCATTCGGCCAGTGGGAAATTTGTATCATCTGGGGTCTTGCTGTCTCCATGGCGGTTTATCTGAGCGCAGGCGTATCCGGCGCTCACCTCAATCCGGCAGTCACGGTTGCCCTGTGCCTGTTCGCCAACTTCGAAGGCCGCAAAGTTTTACCTTATATTGTGTCGCAAATCGCTGGCGCGTTCTGTGCGGCGGCGCTGGTCTACGGTCTTTACTACAATCTGTTCTTTGATTACGAAGCCAGCCACCAGATGGTACGCGGCAGCGTGCAAAGCCTCGATCTGGCCGGTATCTTCTCCACCTATCCGAACCCGCACATCACCGTGGCGCAGGCGTTCCTGGTAGAAATGGTGATTACTGCCGTGCTGATGGCGGTGATCATGGCGCTGACCGACGACGGCAACGGCGTACCGCGTGGCCCGCTGGCGCCGCTGCTGATTGGTCTGCTGGTGGCGGTGATTGGCGGTTCCATGGGTCCGCTGACCGGCTTCGCCCTGAACCCGGCGCGTGACTTCGGTCCGAAGCTGTTCGCCTTCTTCGCGGGCTGGGGTAACGTGGCGTTCACCGGTGGTAAAGATATTCCTTACTTCCTGGTGCCAATTTTTGGCCCGCTGGTCGGAGCCTGCCTCGGTGCCTTCGGTTACCGTGCGCTGATTGGCCGTCACCTGCCGGGCAACCTTGCAGAAACCAGTAAAACAGAAAAACCGGTCGCGCGCGCTGAGCAGCGTAAAGCGTAAGTTTCATCGTTAATCATCAGGAAACCATAATGACTACGACTGATAAAAAATATATTGTCGCGCTCGATCAGGGCACAACCAGCTCACGTGCCGTGGTGCTCGATCATGACGCCAACATCGTCGCCGTCTCACAGCGCGAATTCACCCAGATCTACCCGAAAGCCGGCTGGGTTGAACACGATCCGATGGACATCTGGGCCTCACAGAGCTCCACGCTGGTGGAAGTGCTGGCACACGCTGATATCCGTTCTGACCAGATCGCCGCCATCGGTATCACCAACCAGCGTGAAACCGCGATTGTCTGGGACAAAGAGACCGGCAAACCGATTTACAACGCCATCGTCTGGCAGGATCCGCGTACCGCCGACTACTGTAACAAGCTGAAGAAAGAGGGTCTGGAAGAGTACATCCAGCACACAACCGGCCTGGTGATTAACCCGTACTTCTCCGGCACCAAGGTGAAGTGGATTCTTGACCACGTGGAAGGCGCACGCGAGCGGGCAAAACGCGGCGAACTGCTGTTCGGCACCGTCGACACCTGGCTGGTGTGGAAAATGACCCAGGGCCGCGTGCACATCACCGATCACACCAACGCATCGCGTACCATGATGTACAACATCCACAAGCTGGAGTGGGATGCGCGCATGCTGGAGATTCTGGATATTCCGCGCGAAATGCTGCCGGAAGTGAAAGGATCATCCGAAATTTACGGCCAGACCAACATTGGTGGTAAGGGCGGCACGCGTATTCCTATCGCCGGTATCGCCGGTGACCAGCAGGCTGCGCTGTATGGCCAGCTATGTGTGCAGCCTGGTATGGCGAAAAACACCTACGGCACCGGCTGCTTTATGCTGATGAACACCGGTACCGAAGCGGTTACCTCAACTCACGGTCTGCTGACCACCATCGCCTGCGGTCCACGCGGCGAGGTGAACTACGCGCTGGAAGGTGCCGTGTTCATCGGTGGTGCGTCAATTCAGTGGCTGCGCGATGAGATGAAGCTGATCAGCGATGCGGGCGACTCCGAATACTTCGCGATGAAAGTCAAAGACACCAACGGCGTGTACATGGTGCCGGCCTTTACCGGTCTCGGCGCACCGTACTGGGACCCGTATGCGCGCGGCGCAATCTTCGGTCTGACCCGTGGTGCCAACGCCAACCACATCATTCGCGCCACGCTGGAGTCCATTGCTTACCAGACGCGTGATGTGCTGGAAGCGATGCAGAACGATGCCGATACCCGCCTGCAGTCGCTGCGCGTGGATGGCGGTGCGGTGGCCAACAACTTCCTGATGCAGTTCCAGTCCGATATTCTCGGCACGCGCGTGGAGCGTCCGGAAGTGCGCGAAGTGACTGCGCTGGGTGCGGCTTACCTCGCCGGTCTGGCGGTCGGCTTCTGGAACGATCTGGAAGAAGTTCGTGCTAAAGCCGTGGTGGAACGCGAATTCCGTCCAAGCATCGAAACCACCGAACGCAACGTGCGCTATGCCGGCTGGAAAAAAGCCGTGGCACGCGCCCAGGCGTGGGAAGAAGAAGAGTAACACTGTGCTGACCCGCGGCGCCCTGCCGCGGGTTTTTCCCGTCCCCCTGCCCCGCTGTGCTACACTGCCCGCCTGTTTTTTGTCAGGTGCAGACCATGAAACGAGAACTCGCGATTGAATTTTCCCGTGTGACCGAAGCCGCTGCGTTAGCGGGCTATCACTGGTTAGGACGCGGCGACAAGAATGCCGCTGACGGCGCCGCCGTCAACGCTATGCGCATTATGCTCAACACCATCAATATCGACGGCCAGATCGTAATTGGCGAGGGCGAAATCGACGAAGCACCGATGCTCTACATTGGTGAAAAAGTCGGTACCGGCCACGGCGATGCGGTGGACATTGCAGTTGATCCTATCGAAGGCACGCGTATGACTGCGATGGGCCAGGCCAACGCGCTGGCGGTGCTGGCGGTGGGCGATAAAGGCAGCTTCCTGCACGCACCTGATATGTATATGGAAAAGCTGATTGTCGGTCCGGGCGCGCGCGGCGCTATCAATCTCAACCTGCCGCTCGCCACCAATCTGCAGGCGATTGCGCAGGCGCTCAATAAACCGCTCAGCCAGCTGACGGTGTCGATTCTCGCCAAACCGCGTCACGATGCGGTCATCGCGCAGCTACAGCAGCTGGGCGTGCGCGTGTTTGCTTTTCCGGACGGCGACGTGGCGGCCTCGATTCTCACCTGCATGCCGGACAGCGAAGTGGACGTGCTGTATGGCATCGGCGGTGCGCCGGAAGGCGTGGTGTCAGCGGCGGTGATCCGCGCCATGGATGGCGACATGCAGGCGCGCCTGCTGGCTCGTCATCAGGTCAAAGGGGATTCGGCCGAAAACCGCCGTCTGGGTGAGCAGGAGCTGGCGCGCTGTGCCGAAATGGGCATCAACGCCGGGGAAGTGCTGACGCTGCAACAGATGGCGCGTAACGATAACGTGATTTTCGCGGCGACCGGCATCACCACGGGCGATCTGCTAAAGGGCATCACGCGCCAGGGCAATATCGCCACCAGCGAAACGCTGCTGGTGCGCGGTAAATCGCGCACCATTCGCCGCATTCAGTCGATCCACTATCTGGACCGCAAAGACGCGGCGCTGCACCCTTTTATCCTGTAACCGTCTGTTTGCCGCTCTCCGGATGACGCGAGAGCGGCCACCAGCACAGCAGCATCACCAGCGACGTCACAAACATCAGCATACCGAGGCTCGACTGATCGTGCTGCGGCAGCAGCGCTGAGAGCCACGCCACCACGCCGGAACCCAGATTCTGCAGCCCCCCAATCAGCGCACCGGCGCTGCCGGCCAGCCACGCGTAGGGCTCCATCGCGCCAGAAGTTGCCAGCGGAAACAGCATGCCTGCGCCGAAGAAAAACAGCGCGGCCGGTACCAGCAGCGTCCAGATATTCATCACGCCAAACCACGCCGGCAGCCACATCAGCAGTCCCGCCAGCAGGCAGCTGTTCACGCCATACCACATCAGCGTATGCCAGGATTTCTGCTCGCGGCCGGCAAACCAGGCACCAAAAAACGCCGCCGGAATCGGCAGGATGAACAAAATACTCACCGTCAGCCCGTCCAGCCCCAGCACGCCCGCCATCAGTACGCCACAGCTGGCCTCAAATACCGCGATGCCCGCCAGCGCGCCGATCAGCAGTAGCAGATAACGCACAAAGTTGCCGTCGCTGAGCAGCGTGATGTAGCGGCGCAGAAACGGTGTCGCGGGCGCATCCACCGGACGGGTCTCCGGTAGCCAGCGGGCCATCGCGGCCGTTACGCCAACACACAGCAGCAGCAGGAAAGCAAAGCAGGCGTGCCAGCCAAACAGATGGGTCAGCAGCGCGCCGATTACCGGCGCCAGCAGCGGGCTGACCAGAATGCCCATGTTAAGCAGGCTGTTGGCCTGCCGCAGCGCAATGCCGGAGTAAAGATCGCGCGGCATGGTGCGCGCCATGACGCCAGCCACGCCGGTACCCAGTCCCTGCACCGCACTGCCCAGTACCAGCACACTCAGCGACGGCGCAAACAGGGCGATCAGCGCGCCCGCCGCAAAGATCGCCATGCCCGCGAGGATCACCGGACGCCGGCCAATGCTGTCCGATAGCGGCCCGTAGATCAGCTGCGATCCGCCGTAGGTCATCAGATAGGCCGCCATCACCTGCTGCATAGCGCCGCTGCGTACGTTAAGCGCCTCTGCCATATTCGCCATCGCGGGCACATAGATGGTCTGCGCCATCTGCCCGACCGCCACCAGCACGATCAGCATGAACAGCAGGAAGCGGTTTTGCGTATTACTCATCATCATGAAACAAAATGTCTGCCTGAGAAACAAAGTAATGACAGCACTAAACAGGGCTGCCGGAGAGTTATGGCGGCAAAAATATCAGGAATTGCGCACAAAGCGAGAGGCGGGCGTAAAGCGATAGCTCAGGCACCGTCAAGCTTCTGTACCAGGCTGTAACGTGGCCGCTACAGTTGCTGATGTGTGCGGACGATTTGTCGCAGAGAGCCCTTTACCGGCTACGCGGCTGGAAATCTGGTGCCGGGCTGACGAAGATAGAAAGAGACCAATTATCAATCATCAGGAGCGAACATGGCAGAGTGGGTCAATGCAGAAGTAAAAGAAGTGAAAAACTGGACCGATGCACTGTTCAGCCTGCGCGTCACGGCGCCCATCGACCCTTTTACCGCCGGCCAGTTTGCCAAGCTGGCGCTGGAAGTCGACGGCGAGCGCGTGCAGCGCGCCTACTCCTACGTTAATGCGCCGCAGGATCCGCTGCTGGAGTTCTATCTGGTAACGGTGCCGGAAGGGAAGCTCAGCCCGCGTTTGCAGGCGCTGCAGCCTGGCGATCAGGTGATGGTGACCAAAGAGGCGGCCGGTTTCTTTGTGCTGGATGAGATCCCCGACTGCCAGACGCTGTGGATGCTGGCGACCGGCACGGCGATCGGCCCGTATCTGTCGATTTTGCAACAGGGCGAAGGGCTGGAGCGCTTCGACAACATTGTGCTGGTTCACGCTGCGCGCTATGCGGCCGACCTGAGTTTTCTGCCGCTGATGCAGCAACTGCAGCAGCGTTATCAGGGCAAGCTGCACATTCAGACGGTGGTCAGCCGCGAGCAGATGCCCGGTTCACTGCATGGTCGCGTACCGCAGCTGATCGAGAGCGGAGAACTGGAAAACGCCGTGGGCCTGCCGATGCTCGCCGACACCAGCCACGTGATGCTGTGCGGTAACCCGCAGATGGTGCGCGATACCCAGCAATTGCTGAAAGAGACCCGCGATATGCGTAAGCATTTCAAACGTAAACCCGGTCACATGACCAGCGAGCATTACTGGTAATCGTGCCGGCAGCAAAATGTCAGATTTTTCCCGGCGCGGGTTTTGACTTTCAGCGGTAAAAACCGTTCTAATCGTGGGCTAAGTGAATGATTTAGGGCCGAAGCAATGAAGAATCTGCCAGTCGCGCTGCTGCTCAGCGTCGCACTGACATTTCCCGCCTGGGCGGAGGACGCGCCCGCGCAGGATCGCAACGATCACCTGCCTGCGGCGCCGTATCTGCTGGCGGGTGCGCCCACCTTTGATATGACCATCGCGCAGTTCCGCGAAAAGTACAACGCCGCCAATCCTGACCTGCCGCTGCAGGAGTATCGCGCCATCGACAACCGCGATGACAAGAGCCACCTGACTCGTGCCGCCAGCAAAATCAGCGAAACGCTGTATGCCTCTACCGCGCTGGAACAGGGCACCGGCAAGATTAAAACGCTGCAGATTACCTGGCTGCCGGTGCCGGGCCCGGATATGAAAGCGGCACAGACACGCGCCATGGATTACATGACTGCGCTACTGCGCTTTTTTGTGCCCGGTTTGTCAGCGGATGAGGGACACAAGAAGCTCGACGGCCTGCTCAGCGCCGGCAAGGGCGCACGCTATTTTTCCCGCACCGAAGGTGCGCTGCGCTTTGTGGTTGCAGACAACGGCGACAAGGGGCTGACCTTCGCTGTTGAGCCCATCAAACTGGCGCTCGCTAGCCCCTGATCTCCCCGGCAAAAATGACGAAAAGCAAAGCCAGCGCCCCATTTGATCTCTATACTGTCTGGCAGACATCGCTGCCCCGATGGCAGCGCTATTTCATGAATCGCGTTATGCGGAGGAAAGAATGCGACATCCACTGGTTATGGGTAACTGGAAACTGAATGGCAGCAAGCACATGGCGGGCGAGCTGATTGAAGGCCTGCGCAAAGAGCTGTCGGGTGTGGAAGGCTGCGGTGTGGCGATTGCTCCGCCGGCGATCTATCTGGATCAGGCCAAACACGCCATTTCCGGCAGCCACATTGCGCTGGGTGCGCAGAACGTTGACGTGAACCTGTCTGGCGCTTTCACCGGTGAAACCTCTGCCGAGATGCTGAAAGACATCGGCGCGAAATACATCATCATCGGCCACTCTGAGCGCCGCACCTACCATAAAGAGAGCGACGAGTTCATCGCGAAGAAATTCGCCGTGCTGAAGGCCGCAGGCCTGGTACCGGTGCTGTGCATCGGTGAGACCGAAGCCGAGAACGAAGCTGGCAAAACTGAAGAAGTGTGCGCACGTCAGATCGACGCCGTGCTGGAAACCCAGGGCGCTGCCGCCTTTGAAGGCGTGGTTATCGCCTATGAGCCAGTCTGGGCCATCGGTACCGGCAAATCAGCCACCCCAGCGCAGGCGCAGGCAGTACACAAATTCATTCGTGACCACATCGCGAAGAAAGATGCCGCAATCGCTGAGCAGGTAATTATTCAGTACGGCGGTTCGGTTAACGACAAAAACGCCGCAGAACTGTTCACCCAGCCAGACATCGATGGCGCGCTGGTGGGCGGTGCATCTCTGAAAGCCGACGCTTTCGCGGTGATCGTCAAAGCCGCTGCAGCAGCGAAAAACGCGTAAGTTTCTCACGCAGAGAAAGGCGGCTGATGAGCCGCCTTTTTTATTGCCTGATCGGTCGCGACGCGACTTACTCCAGCAAACGGCACTGGTGATCCTGCAGTTCTTCCGCCGAACCGCGATTCAGCTTCAGCCAGTTGCGCTCCAGCGCCATCAGGGCCAGACGTCCATCCGGCAACCGGGCCAGCGCCAGCCCGTATTTGCCCATCTCACCGCGCGCATCCGGCACCTCTTCTGCCAGCCGGATAAACACGCTCTGCTGCGCCAGTTCGGCGGTGCTCAGCGTGCGAATCAGCCAGGTATGCCGCAGCAGCGTTGCCGTCTGCCACTGCGCATTCAGCTTCGGTGCCAGCGTATCCAGCTGCTGGCGCACATCCGGTCGCAGGCAGGAGATATGAATATGCAGCTGATTCTGCGTACGACCATACTGCGCGTTGATGGCCAGCGACAGCACGCGGTCGTCGACAGGCGCACCGCGCTTCTGCGCCAGCAGGCGGCGCTGCTGCCAGGCGGCAGCAAACAGGTTCGGCGTGGTGGGTTCGAGGAGGATTGGGCTCTCCATGCCAGTGATTTTCGCTATCGGCATCAGCAGATATTGCAGCGGGCCATTCAGATCTTTGAGCGTGACGTAACCCTGCGCCAGATTGACCTGCTGACAGGGGGCAGGATTACCGCGTTGCGTCATGTCCGGTACGCACTTTTCGCTGACAATCTGCCACAGCGCGTCGGCGTTTTTATGCAAATGCACCGCACCGGCGATCAGCCCGGCAATCAGAAGGATGAACGCGATAATCAGCAACGTAACACTACGGCGGCGCGCCTGCATGGCCAGATCCTCAATGATGAGCTGTCAGCATCCTCACCTGTCGCCAGCGGAAAGTCACGGCTTTTTCCGCGCCGTAAAGCAAAACGGCCAGCGCAGGGCTGACCGTTTCGTCATGATGAAAACGCGGTTACGGTTTCATGACCTGATCGTAGCTGCCGCCGTCGGCAAAGTGTGCTTTCTGCGCTTTGCTCCAGCCGCCAAACTTGTCATCGATGGTGAACAGCTTAACCGGCGCGAAGCTGCTGGCAAACTTCTTCGCCACCTCAGGATCGCGCGGGCGATAGAAGTTTTGTGCCGCGATGGTCTGGCCTTCCGGTGAGTAGAGATATTTCAGATACTCTTCCGCCACCTTACGCGTGCCCTGCTCATCCACCACTTTATCGACCACGGAGACCGTTGGTTCGGCGAGGATTGATTCGCTCGGCGTAACGATTTCAAACTTGTCTTTGCCCAGCTTATCGACGGCCAGATAGGCTTCGTTTTCCCATGCAATCAGCACATCACCGATACCGCGCTCAACGAAGGTATTGGTCGCACCACGTGCACCGGAATCCTGGACTTCAACGTTTTTGAACAGCGCACGGACGTAAGCCAGCGCTTTGGCCTGGTCACCGTGGTTCTGGTCCAGCGCCCAGCCCCAGGCCGCCAGATAGTTCCAGCGTGCCCCGCCGGAAGTTTTCGGGTTTGGCGTGATTACGGAAACGCCTGGCTTAATCAGATCCGGCCAGTCATGAATGCCTTTAGGATTGCCTTTGCGCACCAGGAACACGATGGTGGAAGTATAAGGTGCCGAGTTGTCCGGCAGACGCTTAATCCAGTTTTTATCGATACGACCACGGTCAGCAATAGCATCCACGTCGGACTGCAGCGCCAGCGTCACCACATCTGCGCGGATGCCATTGATCACGGACGTCGCCTGCTTACCCGAACCGCCGTGCGACTGGCGGATCACCACGTTATCACCGGTTTCCTGCTTATAGTGTGCGCTAAACGCTTTGTTGTACTGCTCGTACAGCTCACGGGTTGGATCGTAAGAGACGTTTAACAGCTGAATATCCTTTGCCAGAACACTGGTTGAAGCCAGTAACAGGGTGACACCAATACTCCACTTGTTCATTGCTTGCTCTCCCGAGGTCGTTATAGAACAAGACTGACACAAAGCAATCCATGGATTAAAGAATTAAAAATAAGCTGTTATAACTATGGAGAATATAGCAAGGCATAAAAAAGGGCGCGAAAGCAATCGCGCCCGATTTATCGTTGATTAGTAGAGTTTTTTCGCGGTATCCAGCCAGTCGCGCTTGAACGGACGCTTCATGTTTTCGATAGCGTCGATGATGTCATGATGCACCATCTTCTCGTTCTGAATACCCACGCAGCGACCGCCGTAGCCCTGCAGCAGCAGCTCAATTGAATAAGCGCCCATACGTGATGCCAGAATGCGGTCGTAAGCGCATGGCGCACCGCCGCGCTGGATGTGGCCGAGCACGGTGGCACGGGTTTCACGCTTGGTTTCCGCTTCAATAAAGTGCGCCAGATCGTCGATGTCACAGATGTGTTCGGTGATCGCCACGATGGCGTGTTTTTTACCTTTCGCAATGCCCGCCTGGATTTCCGCCACCAGCTCTTCGCGCGTGTAAGGGATTTCAGGCAGCACGATGAACTCACAGCCACCAGCGATGGCCGCCGCTAAGGTCAGGTCACCGCAGTAGCGGCCCATCACTTCTACGATGGAGATACGCTGATGCGAAGAAGAGGTGTCGCGCAGACGGTCAATCGCTTCAACTACGGTTTCCAGCGCGGTGAAATAACCGATGGTGTAATCGGTACCGGCGACGTCATTGTCGATGGTGCCCGGCAGGCCGATGCACGGGAAGCCCATTTCGGTCAGGCGTTTGGCACCCATGTAAGAACCGTCACCGCCAATCACCACCAGCGCATCAATGCCGCGCTTTTTCATGTTTTCGATCGCGACCTGACGCACTTCTTCGTTGCGGAACTCCGGGAAACGCGCCGAGCCGAGGAAGGTGCCGCCGCGGTTAATCATGTCCGACACGCTGTAGCGGTCGAGGTTGATCATGCGGTCTTCGTACAAACCCAGATAGCCGTCATAGATACCAAAAACTTCAAGGCCTTCACTCAGCGCGGAACGGACAACTCCGCGAATGGCTGCGTTCATGCCTGGGGCGTCACCGCCGCTGGTCAGTACTCCGATTTTTTTGATCATGACAACCTCTGGATTGTTCAAAACTAAGGATTATTCCTGCCTGCCGACCGGTGTAAACCCATTCACGATCGTGCGGCTTAATAGTTGCAGATAGTATATCAAAGGCTTGATGCTGAATTGATTCAGGTCAGACAAGTTTTCGCTAATTTTTTACAGAGTTGTTAGCGTTACGTCATTTTTTTCACGCAATGCTATGTTTTATAAAGGCTAAAACTGAAAAAAACCCTGCTGATTTTGCGGCACGACAGAACAGGGGTCCTGATGAATAATCACATCTGAGCCGGGAAATTTTTGCCGTAATGCCTGCTCAATTTGATCCGCCACCTGATGCGCCTGCACCAGCGGGAGATGATCGTCCATCTCCAGATGAAGCTGAATAAACCGCGTCGGGCCAGACTGCCGCGTACGTAACGCATGGGCACCGCGTACGCCGGGCCAGTGGCTTACCAGCGCGATAATCGCCTGTTTTTCCTGCTCCGGCAGCGCACGATCGAGCAGCGACTGCACCGCTTCATAGCCCATGCGCAGCGCGTTATAGAGGATATATACGCCGATGCCGAGCGCAAACAGCGCATCCGCACGCTTAAAACCATAACTGCTTAAGCCCAGCGCAACCAGAATCGCACCGTTCATCACCACATCCGACTGATAATGCAGCATGTCCGCGCGAATCGCCTGGCTGCGGGTACGCCGCACCACCCAGCGCTGAAAAGCGACCAGCACCAGCGTGGAGCTGAGGGCGATCAGCGTCACGACTACGCCCACCAGCGGCGCGCGCAGCGTTTCCGGTGTGGCCAGATGCTGCAGCCCGGTAAGAAACAAAAACAGCGCCGATCCGGAGATAAACATGCTTTGCGCCAGTGCCGCCAGCGATTCCGCTTTACCGTGACCAAAGGTGTGATCGTCATCGGCAGGCTGCAATGAATAGCGCACCACCAGCAGATTGGTCAGTGACGCGGCGATATCGACCAGCGAATCCACCAGCGCCGCCAGCACGCTGACCGAACCGGTGTACCACCAGGCGAAAATTTTCACGATCAGCAACAGCGTTGCCAGCGTAGTTGCCGCCAGCGCCGCGCGGTTTACCAGTTTTGCGTAGGAAGGTTCCATGCCTTGCCTCGTCAGGCGCTGCAGCACGCCATGCAGTGGAAAATGGCTCAAGTTTATCACCGTCCCGTGCAGACTGCGTGACAGGATGGCGAAACGGATGCAATTTGCCCGCGAATTCAGGGCAAAAAAAACCCCGCCATCATGGCGGGGAAGACAGGGATGGTGTCTATGGCAA
>NZ_JASEWO010000047.1:0-26345 GCF_030024295.1 Pantoea sp. Pa-EAmG | reverse complement strand
GAGTCCAAAGGAATCGGTTTCATTACTCCAGAAGAGCGCAGCAAAGATGTGTTCGTACACTTCTCTGCTATCCAGAGCAACGGCTTCAAAACTCTGGCTGAAGGTCAGCGTGTAGAGTTTGAAATCACCGACGGCGCTAAAGGCCCATCTGCTGCTAACGTTACCGCTCTGTAAGTTAACAGTCAGAATTTTAAAAACCCGCCTGATGGCGGGTTTTTTTTGTGCTTTTTTCAGCCCTGCCACCAGCTAATGGCCCAGGCGATAATCACCAGCGTACTAAGCGACAGCGCCAGCCATTCATTAAAACAGTGCGGTACCAGATTCTTCATGTGCCATGCCTCGCAACTTCATTTATGCCAGCATGGCAAAGCAAGATTAAGCCAGCCTTAAGCCAGCGTGACAGCGGCATGACAAGGCACATTCTGCGGCGTCGCTCACAGATAATTCCCGTAACATACTCATAACAAAGCTTACTTGCAGATTTTTCAGCGGCAACGCTATATAACAGCAGTCAGGGAACGGAGGAGGCAGGATGAACATACGTGAAGCACAGGCCAAAGACAGCTTTGCCCTGAGTGCACTGTTAACCGAGCTGGGTTATCGCGGCACGGAAAAATTTATCAGCGATCGGCTGGCGCAATTGTGCGCCCATCCCGACGAGACGCTGCTGGTGGCGGAACACGGTAACCAGGTGCTGGGATTTCTTTCGCTGCACTTTATTCCGCAGCTGGCATTAGCGGGCGATTTCGCGCGCATCAGCTATTTCTGTATCGCCGAGGGCGAGCGCAGTAAAGGCAGCGGCCAGCAGCTGCTGAACCACGCCGAGCAACTGGCGCGTGCCCGCGGCTGCGACCGCATGGAAGTGCATTGTCACGCCTCGCGACTGAAAGCTAACCAGTTTTATGCGCGAGAAGGCTACGTTGAATCGCCACGCTATCACATCAAAGATCTGGGCTGATATTAAGCTCGCGTCCGCAGGCAATCACTAACGCATCGGCGATGCTGTCGAGCTGATCGGCCGGCAGCCGCGCAATGCTGACGCGAATGAACTGTCCGCTGTTGATGCTGCAGCGTTCGCCTGGCAGCACGGTGATGCCCCGGGCGGCGAGGGTGATCATGGCATACTGCTCTGACGCCACCGGCAGCATCACGCTCAGGCCGTCGCGATCTTCCTGTACCAGCCCGTGCCGCGCCAGTGCGGCCAGCAACTGCTGACGGCGCGCGGCATACGTGGCTTTAGCCTGCTGTATGCGCTGCTGGGTGGGCGCATCGCTCAGCATCCAGGCCACCGCATCCTGCAGAATACGGCTGGTCCAGCTGACCCCGAAGTTACGCCACGACTGCAGCCGTTTCACCAGTTCTGCCGTGCCGGATACCACCGCCAGCCGCAGATCCGGGCCGTAGGCTTTGGAAAAGGAGTGCACGTGCAGCGTGCGCTGCGGATAGTGGCGGCCGAGACTCCATACCGGCCAGCGCGACAAATCGCCGATGCCGTCATCCTCGACAATCAGGGTGGCACTCTGCGCCAGCACCTGCGCCAGCGCTTCGCTGCGCTGCTGGCTGACGCTGTAGCCGGTCGCCGAGTGGGTGCGTGGCTGATAAATGAACATCGCTGGCGCTTTCTGTAAGTGTGTCGCCAGCACTGCGGGCAGCGGTCCCTGCTCATCACCGGGCAGCGGCAGGATCTCGGCACCGATGTTGTCGAGCATATCCAGCAGACGCGTCGCGGTCGGATCTTCAATCACCACCCGATCGCCGGGTGACAGCAGCGTCTGCACTATCAGGTTCATGGCATCAAAGCCGCCATCGGTCGCCAGCCACGCCTCCGCCGGACAGGGCCAGCGCGGCGCAATGGCCGCCTGCAGCTGTGGCGAAATCGCCTCACGCTGATAGCTATTCAGCTGCGGTGAAGCCAGCCCGGCCAGCATCGCCGGGCGCAGGTCCGGCAGCAGTGCCGGATCGGGCGCAGCCATCGCCAGCGCGGCTTTGACGTTTTCACCATAGTTGCCAATTTTCTCAAAGCGGACCGGTCGCGGCATCACACTGTTGCCGCATACCCAGATTCCGCTTCGCCCTTTACCCGCCAGCACTTTCTGCTTTTTCAGCTGCGCCCAGGCCGCGGATACCGTGGCCGGACTCACGCCCAGCCGCTCCGCCAAATCGCGCACCGCCGGCATCTGCATGCCTACGGCAATCTGTCCGTCGCGAATCAATGTTGACGCGGCGAGGGTAATGCCTTTTACCGAGGCGTCGTTAATCTGCTGGCTGAGCCACTCTGCATCCACAATTTGCGTCATAAGAAAAAGCTTTGTTCAGTAACAAAGAAATGATTGTTCAGATTAGTATTCGCGTTTTAGACTCAAATTCAAGCACAATTTGCAGAAAAAATGCACAGCGCCAGCGTGGCGGCTGAACAAACGGAGAAGCACACGATGATCACTATCAGACTGGCGGTGCGCGACTGGGATTACTTCACGCCGTTGGCGCTGGGCGATATTCAGCCACAGGGCTTCAGGCTGGTCATTGACCGCGTAGGCACGCTGGTGGATAACCTGGCCAGCAGTGAACACTACGAAGGCGGTGAGGTGTCGTTCAGCCGCTATGCGCAGGCACGGGCGCGCGGCGACGATTCACTGCTCGGCCTGCCGCACTTTCTGATGCGTGGCTTTCGCCAGCGCTGCATCATCACCACCACAACCAGCCCGCTCACCACCCCAGCCCAGCTGAAAGGCAAAAGAATCGGCGTTACCGGCTGGCAGGACTCCGGTAATACCTGGACGCGCACCGTGCTGCGTGAAGCGGGCGTCGATATCAACGACGCCTTCTGGTTTGCCGGACGCCTGACCGCTGATCATCCGATTGTTGACCGGCTGGCGGGATTTGGTCGCCCGGGCCGCATCGAACCGGCGCCGGACGAGCGTCCGCTGATTGAACTGTTGAAAGCCGGCGAGCTGGATGCGGTGTTCACGCCGTTTATGCCTGAGGGTTTTTTCCTGAAAGATTCCGGTCTGCGCCAGCTGCAGGCGGATTTCGTCAGTGCTGAGCGCGACTACTTCAACCGCGTCGGCTATGTGCCCGGTATTCATCTGCTGGCGCTGAAGCCGGCGCTGGCGGCGGCGCATCCGTGGCTGCCGCAGGCGCTGAGCGAGGTGATCGATCGCGCGTATCAGCTGTGGATGCGCAAACGCGAGAAGTACGCGGATACCACGCCGTGGCTGCTGGATGATTTGCGACGCACCGCGCAGGAATTGCCTGCCGACTGGAATCAAAACGGATTTACCGCTAACAAAAGGATGATTGCCGACTTCGCCCGTGAGCTGTTTCAGCAGGGCTTAACCACAACGTTGCTCTCGCCGGAGGAGATTTTCCCGGCGGCGGCCAGAGGGGAGTGAAGATGAAAGTAGCCATGGGGCAGTTCGCCGTTAGCCGCGAATGGCAGGAGAACACCGCCATTTGTCGTGGTCTGATGCAGGATGCGCTGGCGGCGGGCGCCGATCTGCTGGTGCTGCCGGAAGGCGTGCTGGCGCGAGATATCGCCGATCCCGATCTGGTGTTAAAAGCCGCACAGCCGCTGGACGGGCCGTTTGTCAGTCAGCTGCTGGAAACCAGCAAAGGTAACGCGCTGACCACCATGATGAGCGTGCACGTGCCGACGCAGGATAACAAAGCGCACAACGTACTGATTGCACTGCGTAATGGCGAAATCATCGCGCAGTATGTCAAGCTGCATCTGTACGATGCCTTCGCCATGCAGGAGTCGCAGCGGGTTAATCCGGGTGATGCCGTGCCGCCACTGGTTGAGGTGGCTGGCATGAAAGTCGGGCTGATGACCTGCTACGACGTGCGTTTTCCCGAACTGGCGCGCCGGCTGGTGCTGGACGGTGCCGACGTGCTGGTGCTGCCTTCCGCCTGGGTAAAAGGACCGTTAAAGGAGATGCACTGGGAACTGCTGACCAGTGCGCGCGCGCTGGAAAACACCTGCTACATGGTGGCGGTAGGCGAGTGCGGGCCGCGCAACATTGGTAACAGTCTGGTGATCGATCCGCTTGGCGTGGTGATTGCTAAGGCACCGGAGTGCGCTGCACTGGTGTTTGCCGAACTGGATCCGGCCCGCATCGCCTACGCCCGCAGCGTGCTGCCGGTACTGGAAAATCGCCGCTTTGCCCGTCCGGAATTGCAATCACTTTGACCTGCCTGGGGGAAACTGACTGATGAAAATGCTTTTAACCGCCATCGCGCTGGCGACCGGCCTGACGGCGAGCGTCGTCCAGGCAGCGGACGCCATTCCGACGCAAAAAATGGATAAGGCGCTGCACGATCGGCTGCCAGCGCAGATCAAACAGGCTGGCAAAATGATCTCGGTAAACAACGGCTCCTTTCCGCCGTATGAGATCGTTAACGGGCCGCACTCAATGGATGGCGCCTCGGCCGATCTTACCGTGGCGCTCGGCCAGCTGCTGGGCGTGAAAATTGAACACGCGACGGTGAGCGGTCTGTCCGGCGTACTGGCCGGCATTAATTCCGGACGCTATCAGATGGCCATCGGGCCGATAGGTGATTATCCGGATCGCCAGCAGAAGGTGGACTTCATCGACTACGTGCAGGAGTTCGTGGTGTTTGGCGTGCAGAAGGGCAATCCGGCGCACATCAACGGTCTGGCAGATACCTGCGGCAAGCGCATCGCGGTAATGGCGGCCGGTTCGGCGGAGCAGGTGATCCGCAAACAGTCAGCCGCCTGTGAGGCTGCGGGCAAACCTGCAGTCGTGGTGCAGTCCTTTACCGATCAGCCTTCGTCGATACTGGCGGTGCGCTCGAAGCGTTCGGATGCCTTCTTCTCCTCGCAGGCGCCGCTGACCTATTTCATTGAGCAGGCGCAGGGGCAACTTGAACTGTCTGGTCAGGGGCAGAAAAACGGCTTTGGCGATATCTTTCAGGGCACGGTTGTTCCCAAAGGCTCGCCGCTGGGCGAGGTGGTGCTGGATGCCTACAAAGAACTGTTTGCCAACGGCACCTACGCGGCCATCATGAAAAAGTGGCAGCTGGACGGCAACATGCTGCCGCAGCCGGGACGTAACCTGGCGCAGGAGACGGCAAAATGAGTGCCGTCGGCCCCAACGCGCGCCCCACGGATCAGGCTGACGTGCCGCAGCGCGACGTCGCTTTTGCCCGTAGCGCGCCCGCGTATGGACGCTGGGTTAGCTGGATCGTGGTCCTGACGCTGGCAGCGAATGGTCTGTGGCTGGTGGCGACCAATCCCAATTTTGAGTGGCACGTGGTGCTGCAGTGGTTTACCGAAGGCTCGGTGCTAAAAGGGCTGCAGGTGACGCTCGGTCTGACGGTGGTGTCGATGGTGCTGGGCACCCTGCTGGGGCTGCTGCTGGCGGTCTGGCGGCTGTCAGAGAATAAACTGCTGAGCGGCGTGTCGGCGCTCTACATCTGGTTCTTTCGCGGTACGCCGCTGCTGGTGCAGCTGATATTCTGGTACAACCTGTCGACGCTGTTTCCCACGCTATCGATCACCGTGCCGTGGACGGACATCACCTTTGCCAGCTGGAATACTAACGATCTGATCACGCCGCTGACCGCCGCCATCGCCGGTCTGGCGCTCAACGAGGCCGCCTATATGGCGGAGATTATCCGTGCCGGCCTGCTGTCGGTCGATCACGGTCAGGTTGAAACCACTCAGGCGTTTGGCATGAGCCGCAGCCGCGCGCTGCGGCGTATCATCATTCCACAGGCGATGCGCGCCATTATTCCCCCGACCGGCAACCAGCTGATTAGCATGATCAAAGCTACGTCGCTGGTGAGCGTCATCGCGATGGGCGATCTGCTCTATTCGGTGCAGGCCGTTTACAACCGTACCTTTGAAATCATTCCGATGCTGATGGTGGCGGTGATCTGGTATCTGCTGATTACCTCGATCCTCAATGTCGGCCAGTCAGCCATTGAGCGCTACTACGCGCGCGGCAGCAAACGTACCGTGGTGGTGAACAAACGACGCGCCAGCAGTGACACGGCGCTGGCTGCGGCCCCGCGTTTAAAGGAGGACGTATGAGCGAGATTCAGCCGCTGGTGCGCGCGCGTAATGTGCAAAAGAGCTTTGGTGATAACGCGGTGCTGAAAGGCATCGACCTTGATGTGTTCCCGGGCGAAGTGGTGGTGATTCTCGGGCCTTCGGGCTCCGGCAAGTCGACCTTTCTGCGCTGCATTAATCATCTGGAAGAGATGAATGCCGGCTCGATTATGGTGGGCGACGAGCAGATTGGTTATGCGCTAAAGCGCGGCCTGCTGCATCGCCTGTCGGCGCGGAAAATTGCCCATCAGCGGCAGAAAATCGGCATGGTGTTTCAGCAGTTCAATCTCTATCCCCATATGACGGTACTGCAAAACATCATGGAAGCGCCGATTGGCGTGCACAAGTTCCCACGCGATGAGGTGCTGCAACACGCGCGTGAGCTGCTGGCAACGGTCGGATTGAGCGATAAAGCCGACGCCTGGCCGCGGCATCTGTCGGGGGGACAACAGCAGCGCGTGGCGATTGCCCGTGCGCTGGCGATCAAACCGCTGCTGATGCTGTTTGATGAGCCGACTTCGGCACTGGATCCGGAACTGGTGGGGGAAGTGCTGGCTACAATGCGTACGTTAGCCGATCGCGGCCTGACCATGATTGTGGTGACGCATGAAATCGGCTTTGCGCGTGAAGCCGCCGACCGCGTGGTGTTTATGGATGGCGGCGTGGTGGTAGAACAGGGCCCGCCGGAGCAGGTGATTGGCAATCCGCAGCATCCGCGCACTCAGGCGTTTCTCAGCCGCTTTATCTGAACGGGGATCTCACTCTGTTACAGATTGCAGTTGAGCGTGGTGAATAACTGCGCGTTAATAGTGCTGTCCGTTTTTCGCGAAGGTTGAAAGGTAAAATATGGAAGGTATCAGTATTGCCAAACTGCTGATCATCGGTGCGCTTATCGTACTGCTTTTTGGCACCAACAAGTTACGTTCACTGGGTGGCGATCTGGGTTCCGCAATCAAGGGCTTTAAAAAAGCCATGAAAGATGATGAATCCACCGCAACCAAAAGCAGTGCCGAAGAAACGCCTGCTGAACGCGTCGGCCATAAAGAGTAATCTCTGCGCTGAACGTCAATAAGTGTAAATATTTATTACGTTAAAAAACCAGACTGCTACAGTCTGGTTTTCGTTTTTTTAGTGCCAGACAATGTGATGTTCCAGCGGTTCATCCCAGCCTGGCAGGTTGCCACCATGATCGCCGCTGGCGGTCAGTGTGCTGTCAGCATTGTTCCACTCATCCAGCCATGCTTCGCTGAAGGTCAGCGGCAGAATAGCGGGCGCAATATCATCCTGCTGCATCGCCAGTTCCATCAGTGCACAATCAATCGCGCTGAGATCGCTGTCATCAATCGGCGTGATAATGGCGGCAGGCTGCGGCAGTACGGTAATCAACTTATTGTAACGGCTGCTGACATGCCCCTGTTCATCGACGAACTCTGCACTGAAAACATGCTGTGCCGCGCTTAAATCGGTGGGCTGAGCGAACTGCCAGAGACCTTGTTCGTCGCCGGTTACCACCTCGATCAGCACATTATCGATATAAATATGCACCTGAGCGCCGGCCGCCAGCGTGCCGCTAAACATTTTCGGCTCACCGCTGTCATCGTAATCCACCGCATAGTCGGGTTGCTGTATGTCGCGCAGCACAGCCACCTCAGGCAGGTTCAGCGGCTGCCGGGCTGTGGGCGTGGGGACAGCCGACGGGTGGGGCGTCTGATGTTCTGCTGCATACCATGCCGCAGGCAGCGCGCTGACCAGCGACAGCGCCGGGCTGAGCGCCGGAACCTCAGGCAGGCTGTGCCAGACGCTCTCGCCGGCGGCCTGCTGCGCTGACTCCAGCGGCGGCAGCGCTGGCAGCAACGGCGTTTCATCCGGCGTTACGCTGCGCAGTTCGGTGAAAGGCAGTGCGGGCGCAGACGCAGGCTGCGCGCTTTGCGGCAGGTGCAGATGAATTTCGTCGTAGCGGTGGTCGATGCTGATGGCGGTTGCAAGAAACGCCAGTTCGCACGACGCATGGGGCGTCACGAACGGATTAGTGATATCCATGGGCGTGGTACGCGCTTTTAGCGCATCCAGGCTTTCGCCCGACGCGCCGCTTCGCGGTCTACCAGAGGATGGACCTGACACATCCGCCGCCCGCATAAAATCGAGCTCATCGATATGAAAGGATGATTGCATAATCTGACCTTTATGAAAAAAACACTGAGAAAATAAAATAATAAACAGGCTCTTATGGCCTCAGCGGTTAAAGCGACAGATTTGCGACAGGAATTAAGCGGTTTAAGCAGAATTTTTGCGATTGCGCCGCAGCAGGGCGCAATCGCGGCAGGAGGTTACTTCACTTCCAGGCCTTTCGCCTGCATATCAGCGTGATAAGACGAGCGGACGAACGGACCGCAGGCAGCGTGGGTAAAGCCCATCGCCAGCGCTTCTTCTTTCATCTCATCAAATTCAGCCGGGCTGACGTAACGCTGCACCGGCAGATGGTGACGGCTTGGCTGCAGGTACTGGCCGAGGGTCAGCATAGTGACACCGTGGCGACGCAGATCGCGCATCACTTCAATGATTTCCGCATTGGTTTCCCCGAGACCGACCATCAGACCGGATTTGGTCGGCACGTCCGGATGCGCCTCTTTGAAACGCTCCAGCAGCTTCAGCGACCACTCATAGTTAGCGCCCGGACGCACCTGACGATAGACGCGCGGTACGTTTTCCAGGTTATGGTTGAACACATCCGGCGGCGTAGCCGTGAGGATCTCCAGCGCGCGATCCATACGCCCGCGGAAGTCCGGCACCAGCGTTTCAATTTTGATGGTCGGGCTTTTCTCGCGGATGGCGCTGATGCAGTCAGCAAAGTGCTGTGCACCGCCGTCACGCAGATCGTCGCGGTCCACCGAAGTGATCACCACATAGCGCAGCGCCATGTCGGCGATGGTTTGTGCCAGCTTCAGCGGCTCGTTGGCGTCCGGCGCGTTTGGCCGACCGTGTGCCACATCGCAGAACGGACAGCGGCGGGTACAGATGGCACCGAGGATCATAAAGGTGGCGGTGCCGTGGTTAAAGCATTCGGCAAGGTTAGGGCAGGAAGCCTCTTCACACACCGAGTGCAGGCCGTTTTTACGCATCGCCGCTTTGATGCCCTGAATGCGGCTGGAATCCGCAGGCAGCTTGATCTTCATCCACTCCGGCTTACGCAGGATTTCCTGGCGTTCGGTGACCACGGTTTTTACCGGAATCAGCGCCATTTTGTCGGCATCGCGATACTTGACGCCACGTTCCATCTGAATTGGTTTACTCATAAATCTGCAGGTTCCGGTCGGGATTGCGATTTGAAAGCTTCCTCACTCAAACTGAGAACCAGGCTTTCAACTTTATTTGAAAAAATTGCAAAAATTATATCATCTCGCCGGGGCAGAAGCAGCCGATAAGCCGTGGCGAAAGTTACAATTTTGTAAATGCGCACGTACGGTCAAGGTCAGCACGCGACCTCATCATGCCATTCCGTATCGCTAAAGCCGGTCAGGCGCGCGAAATGCTGCACCAGGCGCGGCTGCACGTCCGCCGGCGTGATGCCGGGCCGGAAGACGCTGATCTGCGTCATCTGCAAGCCGGCATAGCCACAGGGATTGATGCGCAGGAAGGGCGCCAGATCCATCGCAACATTGAGCGCCAGACCGTGAAACGAGCAGCCTTTACGGATGCGCAGGCCGAGCGAACAGATTTTCGCATCGCCAACGTATACGCCGGGCGCATCCGCACGCGCACG
Source organism: Pantoea sp. Pa-EAmG (assembly GCF_030024295.1). Lineage (NCBI taxonomy): Bacteria > Pseudomonadati > Pseudomonadota > Gammaproteobacteria > Enterobacterales > Erwiniaceae > Pantoea > Pantoea sp. Pa-EAmG. The sequence continues at coordinate 16,512 of NZ_JASEWO010000047.1, read as the reverse complement.
CGCGCTGATGTCGTAATCAGCCAGCGTAGCGATGACCGTCTCTTCCAGTGCGGTGACCAGATCGCGCACGCCCAGCTTGCGGCGTTTAACGTCAATCAGTACATACATCACCTGCTGGCCCGGGCCGTGATAGGTCACCTGGCCGCCGCGATCGCTCTGTACCACCGGAATATCGCCCGGCACCAGCACATGTTCGGCTTTGCCCGCCTGGCCCTGAGTAAACACCGCGGGGTGTTCCACCAGCCAGATTTCATCGGCGGTGGCGCTGTCGCGCCGATCGGTAAAGTGATGCATGGCATCGGAGACGGGCTGCCAGTCGCGCTGGCCAAGCTGACGAACAAGAAGCGTATTAGCAGACAAAGCAGAAGTCCGGTAGCGAGTGGAGGGCAGAGTATAACGCTGGCAAAGCGGCCTTTACCAGCGTCAGCATTACAGCACCATGCGCACGATTTCGATGTTGCCCAGCTCTTCGTACAGGGTTTCCACCTGTTCGATGTGGGTGGCGTTAATGGTGATCGACACCGAGTGATAATTGCCTTTGCTGCTGGGCTTCACGTCAGGGCTGTAGTCGCCGGGCGCATGACGCTGCACCACTTCAACCACTTGATCAACCAGCTCCGGTTGCGCCAGGCCCATCACTTTGTAGGTAAAAGGCGTCGGGAATTCGAGCAGTTCATTCAGTTTGGTTTTCATATTAACTCCGGTGCATAAAAAACAGGCTCCCGCCGAAGCGGGAGCAATATAGTAGCTTATCTGGGGACGGATTGGCGATTTTTCAAGCGCGCCTTAGCCGAACCAGTGATGGAACATCAGTTTGATGTAATCGATGATGCGGCTGAAGAAACCGCCTTCCTGCACTTCGTTCAGCACCACCAGCGGACGCTGTTCAATGGTTTTACCATCCAGCTGGAAGTTGATGCTGCCCACGACCTGGTTTTTCTGCAGCGGCGCGTGCAGTTCGGTGTTGTTCAGCACGTAACTGGCCTTGAGGTCTTTCATGCGGCCGCGCGGGATGGTCAGGTAGGCATCTTTTTCCACGCCGAGCTGCACGCGATCGCTGTTGCCAAACCATACCGGCTCAGAGGCAAACTCTTTGCCCGCCTTCAGCGGTGCCACGGTTTCGAAGAAGCGGAAGCCCCAGGTCAGCAGCTTTTTACTCTCGGTTTCACGGCCTTTGAAGGTGTGACCGCCCATCACCGCCGAGATCAGACGCATCTGGCCTTCGGTCGCTGACGCCACCAGGTTGTAGCCGGCGGCTTCGGTGTGGCCGGTTTTGATGCCGTCGACGTTCAGGCTGGTATCCCACAGCAGGCCGTTACGGTTCATCTGGCGGATGTTATTAAAGGTGAACTCTTTCTCTCTGTAGACCGCGTACTCATCCGGCACATCGCGAATCAGCGCCTGACCAATCAGCGCCATGTCACGCGCCGTACTGTACTGACCGTCAGCATCAAGACCGTGCACGGTCTGGAAATGGGTATTTTTCAGGCCCAGCGCGCCCACGTAGTTGTTCATCAGGTTAACGAACGCGTCCTGGCTGCCGGCGACGTAATCGGCCATCGCCACGCAGGCGTCGTTACCGGACTGCAGCACGATGCCGCGCGTCAGCTGAGAGACCGGTACGCGATCGCCCGGCTTGAGGAACATCAGCGAGGAGCCTTTGAACACCGGATTGCCGGTTGCCCAGGCATCTTTACCGACGGTAACAATGTCATCCTGATGGATTTTGCCCGCTTTGACCGCCTGGCCGATGACGTAGCTGGTCATCATTTTGGTCAGACTGGCCGGGTCGCGGCGCGCGTCCGCGTTCTTTTCCGCCAGCACTTTGCCGGAGTTATAGTCGATCAGCACGTAAGCTTCGGCATCGATGTCCGGCACGCCCGGAATCATGGTTTTCAGATTAACATCATCTGCAAAGGCAACGTGGCTGAGGGAGAGAGCGACCAGTGATCCCACTGTCAGGCGTTTCAGAAAACGAGAAGGTTTCAGCGTATTCATGTTCAGGACTACAGCATCCGTGGGGTTAAGAGTGAAAAAAGTGCCTTACTATAGCAAAGCTGCCATCGTGCGACATCTGGCTTTATGCCTCAGTGTCAGCAGGCAAGGGCACGGCCCGTCACATTGACGGGCGGGCCGTGGTAATAAAGGAGCTGATCTGCGCTTCAGTGCTCAGACGCTGCTGCAGCGCCGCGGCCTGAGCCCGGCTGCTGAAACCGCCAAGTTGCACGCGATAGACGTTGCCATTGGCTTCCACCGCGCCGGGTACACCAAAGCGCTGGCCAAGGCTGTCCGCCATCTGCCGGGCGCGTGCGGCATCATTCAGGGCGCCAACCTGTACCACAAAACCGCTGCCGGCATGGGCGCTGGCGTTGTGGCTGGCCGGAGCCGGACTCGCTGCCGCAGCCGCAGCCGGTGCGGCAGGGCTGGCGGCAACCGCTGTGGCCGGCGCGCTGCCTTCCAGTACGCCGCTGGCTAACGGCTGCGGTGCGCCGAGAAAGCCGCTGCTCTGCACCGGTGCACCGATGTTGCCGTTGCTCTGCAGTGAACTGTTATCCACCGCGCGGACGTCCTGTGCGGCAGGCGCTGGCGCGCTGCTGGCGCCGGTCATCACCATGCCGCCGCTCAGGTCAGGCCGTGCCGGCAGCGCATAGCTCTGTTTGGCCACGGTGGTGCCGATGGTGCCCGGGCCGGACACCGAACCGTCCGGCGCTACCTTGATGTAATCCACCCGTACGCGGGTGTTATTGGAAATATTCAGGCGATCGCCCGCGGCGCGCGACAGGTCGATAATCCGGCCCGGCGTATAAGGGCCGCGATCGTTGACGCGCACCACAATTTGCCGGCCGTTGGCCAGGTTGGTGACGCGCACGTAGCTTGGCAGCGGCAGGGTAGGGTGTGCGGCGCTTAACGCGTCCGGATCGTAGGTTTCACCCAGCGCGGTGCGGTTGCCCTGCGCTTCTTCACCGTACCAGGTTGCCAGACCAACTTCACTGTAGTTAGACGGATCTTTAATCACCCGGTAGGTTTTGCCGTTGACGCTGTAGTCCTGGCTGGTAGAGGGATTGATCGGCTCATAGCGCGGCTCCACGCCGGGAATCTCCACCACCGGGCCATTGTAGGCCGGCTGCGGCGGGGCCGTGTTCGTCTGCTGTTCCGGTGTGGAACAGGCAGCCAGTACCAGTGATGCCAGAGCAACCCCAAGCCAGTCCTTACGCATGTGCAGCCTCTTAAACGCTTTTAGATAACATTTTTCGATGAGTGTGGATCGACATCACGATGCCAAATCCGGCCATTAACACAATCAGCGCCGATCCGCCGTAGCTCACCAGCGGCAGCGGCACGCCAACCACCGGTAAGATACCACTAACCATGCCAATGTTAACGAAAACATACACAAACAGAATCAGCATCAGGCCGCCGGACATCACGCGACCAAAAGTGGTTTGCGCGCGTGCGGCAATCACCAGCCCGCGCATGATCAGCAGCAGATAAAGTACCAGCAGCAGCAGGACGCCCACCAGGCCGAGCTCTTCCGCCAGCACCGCGAAGATAAAGTCGGTGTGACGTTCGGGCAGAAACTCCAGCTGCGACTGGGTGCCATGCAGCCAGCCTTTGCCGCGCAGGCCGCCGGAGCCGATAGCAATCTTGGACTGAATAATGTGGTAGCCGGCACCGAGCGGATCGCTCTCCGGATCGAGCAGCATCATCACGCGGTCGCGCTGATAATCGTGCATCAGGAAGAACCACAGAATCGGGATGAACGCCGCCACCAGCAGCACGGCCACGCCAATCAGCTTCCAGCTCATGCCCGAGAGGAACAGCACAAACAGGCCGGAGGCGGCGATCAGAATGGAGGTACCGAGGTCCGGCTGCGCCGCCACCAGCAGCGTCGGCATGAAAATCAGCACCAGCGCGATGCCGGTGTTTTTCAGCGTTGGCGGGCAGACATCGCGGTTGATGAAGCGAGCCACCATCAGCGGCACGGCGATTTTAGCGATTTCCGACGGCTGGAAGCGCACAAAACCGAGATCCAGCCAGCGCTGCGCCCCTTTACTGATGTGGCCGAAGGCATCGACCGCCACCAGCAAAATCACGCAGACAATGTAGAGGTAGGGCGCCCAGCTTTCATACACGCGCGGCGGCACCTGCGCCATCACCAGCATGATGATGGTGCCCATGGCAATCTGCCCGAGCTTGCGCTCCATCATGCCCGGATCCTGGCCGCTGGCGCTCCAGATAACAATGGCGCTGTAGGCCAGCAGGCTGATGATGATCAGCATAAACAGCGGGTCGATATGGATACGCGTCCAGATCGTTCTTTTCTGGGGACTATCGTTCATCGACATCGTTATTCACCTTCGTAGCCGGGCGGCATGGGTGCGGCTTCTGGCAGCACGGTATTGTTGTCGCCCAGCATTATGTGGTCGAGAATCTGGCGCATCACGGTGCCCACCGCCGGGCCGGCACCGCCGTTTTCCAGAATCATGGTGACGGCGACGCGCGGCTTGTCGTACGGCGCGAAGGCGGTCATCAGCTTATGGTCACGCAGCCGTTCGGCAATTTTGTGCGCGTTGTAAGTCTCATTCTCTTTCAGGCCAAACACCTGTGCGGTACCGGATTTCGCCGCAATCTTGTACGGTGCATCGGCAAAGCTTTTGTGCGCGGTGCCGTTGGCGCGGTTGGCCACGCCATACATCCCGTCTTTGGCGATCTCCCAGTAGCCGGAGTGAATGTCGCCAATCGGCGCATCCGGCGGCTGGCGATACGGCACCATGCTGTTGCCTTCACGGGTGGCGCGCAGCAGGTGCGGCACTTTAATCACGCCGTCGTTAATCAGGATCATCAGCGCTTTGTTCATCTGCACGGGCGTCGCCGTCCAGTAGCCCTGGCCGATACCGACCGGAATGGTATCGCCCTGATACCACGGCTTCTTGAAGCGCTTCATCTTCCATTCGCGCGTCGGCATGTTGCCGGGGCTCTCCTGCGGCAGGTCGATACCGGTACGGTGGCCGTAGCCGAATTTGGTCATCCACTCCGACAGGCGGTCGATGCCCATGTCATAGGCCACCTGATAGAAGAAGGTATCCGCCGACTCTTCCAGCGATTTGGTGACGTTGAGGCGACCGTGGCCCCACTTTTTCCAGTCGCGGTAGCGTTTTTCCGAGCCCGGCAGCTGCCACCAGCCTGGATCGAACAGGCTGGTATTACGGTTGATCACGCCGGCACTGAGCGCTGAGACCGCCACATAAGGTTTAACCGTGGAGGCTGGCGGATACGATGCCTGCAGCGCACGGTTATACAGCGGGCGGTTCTCATCGCCGAGCAGCGCCTTATAATCTTTACTCGAAATACCATCGACAAACAGATTCGGATCGTAACTGGGTGTGGAGACCAGCGCGAGAATCTCACCGGTGCGCGGATCGCTCACCACCACGGCGGCGCGGCTGCCGGTCAGCAGGGTTTCGATGTACTGCTGTAGCTTGAGATCGATGGTCAGCCAGATATCGCGTCCGGCCTGCGGTGACTGCTCATGCAGCTGACGGATCACGCGACCGCGGTTGTTAACTTCCACCTCTTCGTAACCGGTTTTGCCGTGCAGCACATCTTCGTAATAGTTTTCGATGCCGAGCTTACCGATGTCGTGGGTGGCCGCGTAGTTCGGCCATTTGCCTTCTTCATCAAGGCGCTTGACGTCACGATCGTTGATTTTCGAGACGTAACCCACCACGTGCGTCAGCGTCTGGCCGTAAGGGTAGTAGCGGCGCTGGTAGCCTTTCACTTCCACGCCCGGGAAACGGTACTGGTTCACTGCGAAGCGCGCGACCTGCACTTCATTCAGGCCGGTTTTGACCGGAATCGAAGTAAAGCGGCGCGAGCGCTTGCGCTCTTTTTCAAACGCATCGATATCGTCGTCGGTCAAATCCAGCACCGGCCGCAGATCCTGCAGCGTCTGCTTCAGGTCATCGACTTTTTCCGGCACCAGCTCGGCCTGGTAAATGGTGCGATTGAGCGCCAGCGGCACACCGTTGCGGTCATAGATGATGCCGCGGCTGGGGGCAACCGGCACCAGTTTGATGCGGTTTTCGTTTGAACGGGTACTGTAGTCGTCGAAGCGCAGGATCTGCAGATGATACAGATTGACCACCAGCACGCTGGAGAGCAGCAGGATGCCGACAAAGGCCACCAGGGCGCGGCGGACAAACAGTTTCTGTTCGGCAGTGTAATCGCGAAAAGCGTTGCTCTGTAATTTCATCCGCTGCGTTTATTGTCTGGAGGTTGTCAGGCGTTTATTCACGGTGATAAGGGTGATTAGTGGTAATACTCCAGGCACGATACAGGCTTTCCGCCACCAGCACACGCACCAGCGGGTGCGGCAGCGTTAACGCGGACAGTGACCAGCTCTGCTCGGCTGCCGCTTTACACGCCGGCGCCAGGCCTTCCGGCCCACCAATCAGCAGGCTGACATCACGCCCGTCCAGCTTCCAGCGCTCTAACTGCTGCGCCAGCTGCGGCGTTTCCCACGGCTGTCCGGGAATATCCAGCGTCACAATGCGGTTGCCTTTGCCCACCGCCGCCAGCATCGCTTCACCCTCTTTTTCCAGAATGCGTTTGATGTCGGCGTTTTTGCCGCGTTTACCGGCCGGCACTTCAGTCAGCTCAAACGGCATATCTTTGGGAAAGCGACGCAGGTACTCCATGAAACCGGTCTGAACCCAGTCGGGCATTTTGGTGCCGACGGCGACAAGCTGCAGTTTCAACTTTTAGCTCCAGAGCTTTTCCAGCTCGTACAGCTGGCGGCTCTCTTTCTGCATCACGTGCACGATCACTTCACCGAGATCGACCACAACCCAGTCAGCAGCCGCTTTGCCGTCGACGCCGAGCGGTTTCAGGCCAGCCGCGCGCGATTCCTGCATCACATGGTCAGCGATGGAGGAGACGTGACGGTTGGAGGTCCCGGTACAGATAATCATGCAATCGGTGATACTGGATTTGCCCTGCACATCAATCGCAACGATGTCCTGGCCTTTGAGATCATCAATCTTATCAATAACGAACTCTTGGAGTGCTTTGCCTTGCAAAAGGTTCCCCTTAAAAACAGGTGATTATGGGCAGGCTGAATGCCCCGGAAAACGCAGCCAAAAATGAAGCGGCGCAGTATAGCACGCGGCGATCAATCGCGATATAAGCCCGCGCGATCGATGTAGTCGATCACCGCCGCCGGCAGCAGATCGGCGCAGTCCTGGCCATGATGGCGGCGCTGGCGAATCTCAGTGGCAGAAATGTCGAACAGCGGCGTATCGGCCAGCCAGATGTGGCCTGCCGGTGCGCGATGCAGCTGCTGCACCTCATGCGCGCGGTGCGCATCCAGCCACTGCTGCATCTCTGGCGTAGCCATCTGCGCAGCGTAGCCTGGACGCTGACAAACCAGCAGGTGACACAGCGACAGCAGCTCCTGCCAGCGATGCCATTTTCCTAACGTTAGCAGAGAATCCTGACCGATGATAAACCCGAGGGGCTGTTGTGCACCGCGCTCGGCGCGCAGGGTTTCCAGCGTGTCCACCGTCCATGACGGCGTGGTGCGCGTCAGCTCGCGCGTGTCGATATCAAACAGCGGACGATCGGCAATGGCGCAGCACAGCATCGCCACGCGCTGTTGGGCGCTGGCTTCCGGCTGTGGCCGGTGCGGCGGCACGTTGTTCGGCAGCAGCGTCACTTTTTGCAGGCCAACCTGCTGCGCCAGCGCGGTGACCGGACGCAGATGCCCGAAATGAATTGGATCGAAGGTGCCGCCAAACAGCGCGTAAAGGTCAGACATCAGTTAAACCCAGCGGAAAATCACGATGGCACAGCAGCAACGACAGCGTCTCCAGCTGCGGCCACAGATTCTGACCGTAGTCCTGCTTCATGGTCAGTTCGAGTTGAGCCAGCAGATGCACCGCTTGCTGCAGCCGTTGCGCATCCAGTCGCTGCAGCGCTTCAGTGAACAGGGCACGGCGGTTCTGCCAGATACGTTGTTGATCCATAAGCGTGCGCAGCGGCTGCTTCGCCTGCTGGCGTTGCAGCTGCAGTAGCGTCAGCAGATCGCGCTGCAGCGTGCGCAGCAGAATCACCACTTCGCTGTCCTCTTTTTGCAGCTGACGCAAAATGTGCAGCGCGCGTTTGCTCTTGCCGGCCAGCAGCGCATCAACCCAGTGAAACGGCGTGAAATGCGCGGCATCGTTCACCGCTTCTTCCACGCGGGGCAGCGTCAGTTTGCCATCCGGCCACAGCAGCGACAGCCGCTCCAGCGCCTGGGCCAGCGCCAGCAGATTACCTTCATAACAGTAGCAGAGCAGCTGAATTGCCGCGTCATCAATACTCAGCTGCAGGGCTTTCGCGCGGGCGGCCACCCAGCGCGGCAGCTGCGCCTGTTCCGGCGTCTGGCACGGCACCAGCACCGCACTGGCGCTGAGCGCTTTGAACCACGCGCTGTTTTCCTGCGCTTTGGTCAGCTTCGCCATCCGCAGCACCAGCATAATGTCGCTGTGCAGCAGCGCCGCCAGTTTCACCAGCTGTTCGGCGATGGCGGCGTTGGGGCCGTTTTCCGGCAGCTGCAGCGTCAGCGTCTGGCGCTGTGTGAACAGGCTCAGCGACTGACAGCTGGCGAAAATCGCCTCCCAGTCAGTCTGCGCATCAACGCTGACGGAAAAATGCTCGTCGAAGCCCTGCTGAGCGGCGGCAGCGCGGATGGCATCTGCGCTCTCCTGAATCAGCAGGGGTTCATTACCGGTGAGAAAATAACAGGCGCGCAGCCCCTCTCGAAGCTGCGCGCGCAGTTGTTCAGGATAGATCCTGATCATTGCAGACTGGTGGCTGACGAGGAGGGCACTTCCGGTGAGTCCGCGCCTGGCGCAATCACTTCAGGTTGCGGCAGCGTCTCTTTGTTGCTCTCCTGCGCGGCGTGTACCGTCAGCAGCTTACGTACCAGCTGTTCGGCGGCACGCTGACGCATCTCCTGCACGATCATATCCTGCTCGGCATCCTTCGCCAGCGCGGCGTTCGGGTTGTCGAAGAACGAACGGTACACCGTGGTGCTGATCGGATAAATGCCTTTACCCGGCAGCAACACCTGCGCGCTGACGGTCATCACCAGCGAGTATTCGGCGGTGGTGCCGCTGATGAATACCGACGCGGTGTCGCGTCCCTGACTCTCCGCGCCGAGACGCAGCGTCGGGTATTGCGCACTGGCCGCTTTGCTGTCTTCAACGATTTTGACATCGTTGATGCGCAGCTGCTGACGCACGGTGCGCGCCAGCGGGCCATACGGATCGCCGCTCTGGACGATCAGCGTTTTCATTTCCGGTGGCACCTGCGTGGTGCCGCGCGGATGAAAACCACAGCCGGCAGTGACCAGCACTGCCAGCAGGACAAACAGCCTGATAACGAGTTGTCGCACAGTTCCTCCTGAACTTAACCTACGACCAGGTTAAGCAGTTTGCCAGGGACATAAATCACTTTACGAAGGGTGACGCCATCCAGATATTTCGCCACCAGATGCTCCTGTGCCGCACGCGCCTGCACCTGTTCCTGCGTCGCATCCGGCGCCACGGTAATTTTACCACGCACTTTACCGTTGACCTGCACTACCACCAGCAGCGAATCCTCTACCATTGCCGCTTCATCGGCAACCGGCCAGCTGGCGTCGTCGATGCTGCCTTCGCCACCCAGTGCCTGCCACAGCACGTAGCTGGCGTGCGGGGTGAATGGATAGAGCAGGCGCGTTACGGCGACCAGCGCTTCCTGCATCAGGGCGCGATCCTGTTCGCTCTCCTGCGGCGCGCGCAGCAGTTTGTTCATCAGCTCCATGATCGCCGCAATCGCGGTGTTGAAGGTCTGACGACGGCCGATGTCATCCGCCACTTTGGCGATGGTTTTGTGCAGATCGCGACGCAGCGCTTTCTGCTCATCGTTGAGCGCGTTGACATCCAGCGCCACGGTCGCGCCTTTAGCCACGTGATCGTACGCCAGCTTCCACACGCGTTTCAGGAAGCGGTTTGCGCCTTCCACGCCTGACTCCTGCCACTCCAGCGTCATTTCCGCCGGGGAGGCAAACATCATGAACAGGCGCACGGTATCTGCGCCGTAGCGCTCAACCATCAGCTGCGGGTCGATGCCGTTGTTTTTGGACTTCGACATTTTGCTCATGCCCGCGTAGATCACTTCGCGGCCCTGATTGTCGATGGCTTTGGTGATGCGGCCTTTTTCGTCGCGCTCGACGTTAACGTCAACCGGAGAAACCCAGTTGCGCTCGCCGTTGGCGCCGACGTAGTAGAAGGCGTCAGCCAGTACCATGCCCTGACACAGCAGACGTTTGGCCGGCTCGTCAGAGTTGACCAGGCCCGCGTCGCGCAGCAGCTTGTGGTAGAAGCGGAAATACATCAGGTGCATGATGGCGTGTTCGATACCGCCCACATACTGATCGACCGGCAGCCAGTAGTTCGCTGCCGCCGGATCCAGCATGCCTTCGTTGTAGTTCGCACAGGTGTAACGCGCGTAGTACCACGATGATTCCATAAAGGTGTCGAAGGTGTCGGTTTCACGCAGCGCCGGCTGACCGTTGACGGTGGTTTTCGCCCACTCCGGATCGGCTTTGATTGGGCTGGTGATACCGTCCATGACCACGTCTTCCGGCAGAATTACCGGCAGCTGATCTTCTGGCGTTGGCATTACGGTGCCATCTTCCAGCGTCACCATCGGAATTGGCGCACCCCAGTAGCGCTGGCGTGACACACCCCAGTCGCGCAGGCGATAGTTTACTTTACGCACGCCGACGCCTTTGGCCGCCAGCGCATCGGCGATGGCGTTGAAGCCAGCGTCGTGGTCCAGACCGTCAAACTCGCCCGAGTTGAACAGCGTGCCTTTTTCGGTCATCGCCGCGGCGCTGATATCCGGCACGGTACCGTCGAGGTTGAGCACCACCGGTTTGATGTTGAGATCGTATTTGGTGGCGAATTCCCAGTCGCGCTGGTCATGACCCGGTACGGCCATTACGGCACCGGTGCCGTACTCCATCAGCACGAAGTTAGCGACCCAGACCGGAATCTCTTCGCCCGTCAGCGGATGGATAGCGTGCAGGCCGGTGGCCATGCCTTTCTTCTCCATCGTAGCCATGTCCGCTTCGGCGACTTTGGTGTTGCTGCATTCAGCAATGAAGTCAGCCAGCGCCGGGTTGTTGACGGCAGCCTGGCGCGCCAGAGGATGACCGGCTGCCACGGCGACATAGGTTGCCCCCATGAAGGTGTCCGGACGGGTGGTGTAAACCGTGACTTTTTCCGCGCTGTTGGCCACGTCAAAGGTGATCTCCACACCTTCAGAACGGCCAATCCAGTTGCGCTGCATGGTCTTGACCTGCTCCGGCCAGTCTTCCAGCTTATCGAGGTCGTTGAGCAGCTCTTCGGCGTAATCGGTGATTTTCACGAACCACTGCGGGATCTCTTTGCGTTCGACTTTGGTGTCGCAGCGCCAGCAGCAGCCATCGATCACCTGTTCGTTCGCCAGTACGGTCTGGTCGTTCGGGCACCAGTTGACTGCGGAGGTTTTTTTGTAGACCAGACCTTTTTCGTACAGTTTGGTGAAGAACCACTGTTCCCAGCGGTAATACTCAGGCTGACAGGTCGCCAGTTCGCGACTCCAGTCATAGCCGAAGCCCAGCAGTTTCAGCTGGTTTTTCATGTATTCGATGTTGTCGTAGGTCCAGGGTGCTGGCGCAGTGTTGTTTTTCACCGCCGCCCCTTCGGCGGGCAGGCCAAAGGCATCCCAGCCAATCGGCTGCAGGACGTTTTTGCCCAGCATGCGCTGGTAGCGCGCAATCACATCGCCAATGGTGTAGTTACGCACGTGGCCCATGTGCAGGCGGCCAGAAGGATAGGGCAGCATAGACAGGCAATAGTATTTCTCTTTGCCTTCCTGCTCGGTCACTTTGAAGGTTTCGTTTTCGTCCCAGTGCTGCTGGACGCGGGATTCTATCTCTTCCGGGCGGTATTGCTCTTGCATGGCTGCCTGTGGTCCTTGTGAAATCGTTTTTTAAACACTTTTGATCCGCATAGCATACCCATAAGGCCGCCCCTCAACAACAATTGACGCCCTCTGGCGGCGTGATTTGTGCGGAATGCGCCAGCGCTTTCACCCTTTTGCGATTTCCTCTGCGCTAAGCGCAGCAAATATGGCAAAGCGGCTAAACTTAACTCAGCATCCGCAGCGGAAAGGAGAACAAAATGAATAATGTGGCGCAGGAGTATCGTGCAACGGTAGCAGCATTAACCCAGCGGCTGGAGCGTGGCGAGCGTGATGTCGACGCACTGGTCGCCGAGGCGCGCAGCGCGCTGCTGCAGAAACAGACGCTGACCACCGCCGAAGTCGACGAGGTCATGCGCGCGGTGCGGCGCGATTTGCACGAGTTCGCGCTCAGCTATCAGGAATCCAGCGAAGCGCTCGGCGATTCAGTGTTTTTGCGGGTGATTCGTGAAAGCCTGTGGAAAGAGCTGGCCGATATCACTGATAAGAGCCAGCTGGAGTGGCGCGAAGTGTTTCAGGATCTGCGGCATCACGGCGTGTATCAGAGCGGCGAAGTGGTGGGACTGGGTAACCTGGTGTGTGAAAAGTGCGGCTTTACCCGGGCGATTTACACCCCGGAGAGCCTGACGCGCTGCCCGGAGTGCGGCCACGATCAGTTCCAGCGTCAGCCGTTTGAGCCCTGAATTATCACCGTGATCTAAAGCAAAAAAAGTATTGCTGCTGAAGGCGTGCGGACTGTCAGAAGGGAACCTGAACACGCCCGGATCGGCAAAACCCGCATCCCTGCGTGCCTCGACACGCGGCATCCCTGCCGCGTGACGTCCGGCTTAGTTCAGGATCCCTTCTGCCGTAAAAAAGCAGATGCGGCGGTATGCGCGCATTTAGTTACCGCGATGATGAAACTTAATGGTGCGCAAGGCATAGTGACTTGCGGCAGCCTCCGCGCCAGGGAAGGCGCGGCGGCAGGCTCCAGGAGGATTCATGCCGGTGCGGCAAGACGCTATGCCTTGCGCAGTCGGGTACCACATCACAGCAGCAATATATCGATTTTGGTGAAGTGCAGGCGGGGGCAAGATAAGCCCTGACGCTGGCGGTCCGTGGACCGCCAGAATTGTGAGTATTAGTGCAGGATTTTCGCCAGGAAGTCTTTGGCACGGTCGGACTGCGGATTGCTGAAGAAGTCATCCTTGTTGGTGTCTTCAACGATCTTTCCTTCGTCCATAAAGATGACGCGATTCGCCACTTTGCGTGCAAAGCCCATCTCGTGCGTCACCACCATCATCGTCATGCCTTCGTTGGCTAACTCCACCATGACGTCCAGCACTTCGTTGATCATCTCCGGATCCAGTGCGGAAGTCGGTTCATCGAACAGCATGGCGATAGGATCCATGCACAGCGCACGGGCGATGGCGACGCGCTGCTGCTGACCGCCAGACAGCTGACCAGGGAATTTCTCCGCATGCGCCGCCAGACCCACGCGCTTCAGCAGGGCAAGGCCCTTGTCGCGTGCGGCAGTTTTGTCGCGCTTCAGCACTTTCACCTGCGCCAGCACCAGGTTATCAATGATGCTGAGATGCGGGAACAGTTCGAAGTGCTGGAACACCATGCCCACTTTACTGCGCAGTTGGGCGAGATTGGTTTTTTTGTTGTTCACCTCGGTACCGTTCACCTGAATGCTGCCCTGCTGCACGGGCTCCAGCCCGTTCACCGTTTTAATCAGCGTCGATTTACCGGAGCCGGACGGTCCGCAGACCACCACTACCTCACCTTTCTTCACTTCGGTGGAGCAGTCGGTCAGCACCTGAAAGTGCCCATACCACTTAGAAACATTTTTCAGGCTAATCATTTAAACCGTCCTTTTTCTTTTCAGATAACTGACCAACAGCGAAGCGCTCAGGCTGATCACGAAGTAGACCAGACCGGCAAACAGAACCATTTCTACCTGGGTACCGTCACGTTCACCGATAGTGGACGCGGTGCGGAAGAAGTCCGCCAGGCTCAACACATACACCAGCGAGGTGTCCTGGAACAGCACGATGCCCTGCGTCAGCAGCAGCGGCACCATGGCGCGGAACGCCTGCGGCAGGATGATCAGCTTCATCGACTGCCACTGCGTCATACCCAGCGCCAGCGCCGCGTTGGACTGGCCGCGCGAGATGCTCTGGATACCGGCGCGGATAATCTCCGAATAGTAAGCGGCTTCAAACAGCGCAAACGCCACCATGGCGGAGATCAGGCGGATATCGGTTTTTGGCGACAGGCCAAGCACCTGCTGCAGGAAGCTGGGAACCACCAGATAGAACCACAGCAGCACCATCACCAGCGGCACCGAGCGGAACAGGTTCACGTACAGTTTGGCGAACCAGCGGACCGGGGCGAACGCGGACAAGCGCATCACCGCCAGAATGGTGCCCCAGATAATGCCAAACACTACCGCCACTGCCGTGATTTTCAGCGTAATGATCATGCCGTTAAGCAGATAGGGCAGGCTGGGCGGAATCGAACTCCAGTCAAAATCGTACATTATTTGCCTCCCAGGTTGCCGGGCAGGCGGATTTTGCGTTCTACCAGACTCATAATCAGCATGATCACCAGGTTAATACCGACGTAGGCCAGGGTGATAGCGGTGAAAGATTCATAGGCATGCGCCGAGTAATCCAGCAGCTTGCCCGCCTGCGCCGCCAGATCGACCAGACCGATGGTAGAGGCGATGGCGGAGTTCTTCACCAGGTTAAGCATTTCCGAGGTCATCGGCGGCACAATCACGCGGTAGGCGTTAGGCAGCAGCACGTAGCGGTAGGTCTGCGGCAGCGTCAGGCCCATCGCCAGACCGGCGTTTTTCTGGCCGCGCGGCAGCGACTGAATCGCGGCGCGCACCTGCTCACACACACGTGCGGCGGTGAATAGACCGAGACAGATGGTTGAAGAGAGGAAAAACTGGATGTTCGGGTCCAGTTCAGCCTTAAACCACATGCCGAGCTTCTCCCCGACCAGTTCTGGCGCCACCAGATACCAGAAGAAGAACTGCACGATCAGCGGGATATTACGAAACAGCTCCACGTAGCAGGTGCCAATCGTGGACAGCCAGCGATTAGGCACGGTACGCAGAATGCCAAAGAAGGAACCTACCAGGAAGGCGATAATCCAGGCACAGCAGGAAACCGCAACGGTTACCTGAAATCCGGACCACAGCCAGCCGAGGTAAGTCGTATTGCCGAACGGGGCCTGTTGTAAAAAGATGCCCCAGTTCCAATCGATACCCATAACGAGCTCCGGTAAAAAAAGGGTAGCGAGGCTACCCATAAGATTGTTGAGCGGTGTCTTGTGTCCTGCTTCAGGGGAACGGCCTGTTACAGTCTGTCTGTCCGCACCGCGTGTTCAGCAATCGAGAGGGCAGCAGTGCCGCCCTTGTTTTCATTGTTAATTCAGAGTGCTTTGTCGTTCGGTGCTTTAAACAGCGCCTGCATGTCAGAAGACAGCTCGAAGTTCAGGTTCAGGTTCTTCGGCGGAATTGGCTGTTTGAACCAGGTATCGAACCATTTGGTGGCTTCACCCGATGTCTGCGCTTTGGCGATGGTGTCATCCATCAGCTGTTTAAACGGCGCATCGTCTTTACGCAGCATGCAGCCATAAGCTTCTTTGGACTGCGGCGTACCAGTGATTTCCCAGTTATCCGGTTTCTTCGCCTTGGCACGTTCACCGGCCAGCAGCGCGTCATCCATCATGAAGGCCACTGCGCGACCGGTTTCCAGCGTGCGGAACGAGTCACCGTGATCTTTCGCGCTGATGATGCGCATATCCATTTTCTTCTCGTCATTCAGCTTGCGCAGCAGAATCTCAGAGGTGGTGCCCGAGGTGACGACCACGGTTTTGCCTTTCAGATCGGCGAAGTCTTTGATGTCGCCACCTTTCTTCACCAGCAGACGCGTACCGATGATGAAGATGGTGTCAGAGAACGCCGCCTGCTGCTGACGCTCTACGTTGTTGGTGGTCGAGCCACACTCGAAATCGTAGGTGCCGTTTTGCAGCAGTGGAATACGGTTTTGCGAGGTGATCGGCAGCATTTTGACCTGCAGATCCGGCTTATTCAGTTTCGCTTTGATGGCGGCAACAATGGCGTTGGAGTAGTCCTGCGAATAGCCCACCACTTTCTGCTGGTTGTCGTAGTAAGAAAAGGGAACGGATGACTCACGGTGCCCCACGACAATCACGCCACTATCATTGATTTTTTTCAGGGTGCCGGTGAGATCTTCCGCCTGGGCCGCGCCCGCTGCTGTGCCCAACAGCAGAAGCGATAATGCCACTTTGCGAATCTGCATGTTCCTACTCCTTCGTGTGAATGTTGCGCAGAACATAAACTGCGCAGATTGTGATGTTGTGTGTATTTCCTGCTGCTTTTTTAATTATCCCTTAGCGCAACTGCGCGCAGGATAGTGATTAACATAGCGAATTGTTAAC
>NZ_JASEWO010000259.1:0-4368 GCF_030024295.1 Pantoea sp. Pa-EAmG | reverse complement strand
GATAGCGGCATTTGATTAATAAGCGCCTGCTCGCGCTTTACCAGCGCATCATCCTGCGCATAAGGCGAGGATTGGATTTGCGTTTCCAGCAACTGTTGCAGATGCCACGCCAGCTGTTTGACTTCCTGCTGGGTCACGTTCTGCGGTAGCTCACGCGAGATATTCAGCATCAGCCAGGCTTGCAGGAACTTGCCGTCATAATGCTTAGGTTGATACAGCATCTGATATGCCTTCAGCGCCTCGTAGCTGTAATCCGCATCACTGCCGTTGTCATTACGCAGCCAGCGGGTGATGTTTTGTGCCACCTGCGGCAGCAACAATTGCTTCAACGCTTTGCTGTAAAGTGCCTGGCTGGCGTCACTTACTTCAGTGCCACGGTATAACCACATACGACGCGTTAGCGGTGGTTCCTGCAATGAGAAGTCTTTGCTCTCCGGCAGATGCAACAGCGTATTGAGGTAAGGCACCAGCGCAAACAAATCGCCATTACCCTGGCGTTGCAGTTGTTCGCCAAGTTGCTCAACTTGCGGCGTCTTTGCTGCCATCTCCTGTAAATAGGTTTTATTTTTACTGTAACTGGTCAGCCACAACACCCCTGCAACGACCACAATGACCAAAAGCGCCAGATAGCCGGACCATAATCCCGCACGATTGCGCAGTTCCCACCAGCGATTGCTGGCTGCCAGGCCGGATTCCTGAAATACCACATCTTCCAGCATGTCTTTCAGGAAAAAGCTTTGCCCTTTGGTCGGGGGGATGGGTGCATCTTTGCCAACCTGATCCCAGCGACCTAATTCACCGTTCTGTTGTCCCGGCAAATGCAACGCGCGGGTTAACTCCCCCATCACGCGGTCAAACGGCAGTCCTTCCTGGGTACCACTGGCAAAGTAGATACCGCGCGGAGCGAACTGGGTTTCAAAATCGGAGCGGGCGAATAAGGTCTCCAGTGCTTCGGCCAGCAACGGACGTAATGCGGCAAACTCCTGCGGGAACAGATAACTATCCGCGCGCGACTGGGCATCGCCTTCAGCCAGCAAGGTATCGGCTAGCCCGGCATCCAGACGTTGTTGCAGCAGCGAATACTCCTGCTGGAACTGGCTACTCAGTTCGAAATCAGCCGTAGACGCCTGCGCCCAGGGAAAGGTAAAGCCCCAGATTTGCTCGCGCTGGGTTTTATCCAGCCCGGCAAAATAGCTACGAAACCCTTTCAACAAGTCCGCTTTGGTAACCAGCACGTAGACCGGGAAACGAATACCGAGGCGGTCGTGCAACTCCATCAGACGCTGGCGTAAGGTTAGGGCCTGATTGCGCAAGGCTTCCGGCGTCTGGCTAAGTAAATCCGCCACGCTCAGGGTGACGATGACACCATTGATCGGCTGGCGACCACGGTATTTGCAAAGCAACCCCAAAAAGTGGTGCCACTCGCTGGCATCACGCTCCTGTTGGCTCTCCTGGGTGGCATAGCGTCCGGCGGTGTCCAGCAGCACAGCATCATTGGTAAACCACCAGTCGCAGTTGCGCGTGCCCCCGATACCCCGCAGCGCGGCCTTACCAAACTTATCCGCCAGCGGGAATTGCAGACCCGAATTGACCAGCGCAGTCGTTTTACCGGCCCCCGGAGCGCCGATGATCATGTACCACGGCAATTGGTAGAGATGCTGACGGCTGAAACGCTGTGCCCAAAACGGCGTCCCTTTGCTGTTATGACGCTGGAAATGCGCTTTTTTCAGCATCTCCGTCGCTTCGCCAAAACGGCTCGCCAGCACTTGCTCCTCGTTGGTGAGGCGTTTTCTGTCCTGTTCAGATTCGCCACTCGGGCGGGTTTCCAGGCTCGACATCAGTTTACGGTTGAGCCACATGTTGTAGAGGCGAGGAATCGCCTGGCTCAAACCCCACACCAGATACAGCAAGGCAATACTGATCACGCGATTCTGCTCAGGTTCAAGCGGCCGCGAATCGACAATCGAGAACACCGGGCCAATCACCCAGATGATAAATGATAGCGCCGTGATACCGACAAAACCCCAGGCGAGGCGGCTGGTCAGCACGGCAAAAAGCATATTCAGCATGGATTAGTTCCCTCTCGCCAGGCCGTTGAGTTCAGCTAGCGTCGCATCCGGCGCCACCAGCAGCGTAATCTCCACACGACGGTTACGCGCACGGTTCTCAGCACTGGTATTTGGCACAATTGGATTGCTCTCGCCACGCCCTTCCGCTTTCACGCGTGCCGGTTGGGTCAATTGCTTTTGCAGCAAGCTCTGAACCGTCTGGGCACGTGCCAGCGAGAGTTCATAGTTGGAAGCAAAACGGGCGCTGCGGATCGGTACGTTATCGCTGTAACCCACCACCAGAATCTTGCCGCTGACGTTATTCATCGCCGCCGCAATACGTTCGATAACCGCTTCATAACGGCCCCGCACCGTGGTTGCGCCGGAGGTAAACAAGCCATCCCCTTTTAGCGTCACGACGCTTTGATCGGCTTCATCCCGCACCACGACCAGGCCAGCATCAATTTCCGGTTTGAGGAACGTTTTCAGATTGAGCGCAGCCGGTGGCGGCGGTGCCGGATGACGAATCTGTATTTCCGGTAATGAAGTTTGGTAGATGTTGGCCAGCACCGGTGTGGTGTAGTCCCCCAGCCGCCAGTTGAGAATGATATAGAACAGACAGGCACCGAGCGCGGCCACTGCAGCGCAGGCCCACAGCGGGATCATCGGACGCCACAACTTGCGCAACACCGGTTGATCGGTCGGATGCAACGACAGCGCCGCCGCATAGCTGCCGCGTACGCTTTTGATCATCTGCAACAGTCGTTGTTTGATGGTTTCCAGCTGCGAGCGCCCATTGTCCAGTACCCGATAGCGCCCTTCAAAACCGAGCAGCAGGCAAAAGTAGATCAATTCCAGTAACAGGATATGCTGACGCGGATTCTGCGACAGTTTTGCCAGCAACTGGAAAAACTTCTCTCCGCCCCAGGTTTCATTATGAAAAGTGACCAGCAAACCTTTGCTGGTCCAGACGCCGCGGCTGCCCCAAGGCGTCAGCGCGGCGGCTTCATCCAGTGCGGTGCACAGGCAATAACGCGCACCGATGATCACTTCATAACTCAGGCCCGACTGCTGACAACGCAGTTCAAAGTGACGGATCTGGTCTATCAATTGCTGACGCAGACGTGCGGGATCGTCATGGGAAACGGAGTGCCGGATCTGCGGGATGGCGTTAATCAGCGGGTTGGCCGCTGCCACCAACGCATTCTGGTGGCTCACGTCGGGCTGTGTGACATCGCTATTCGATTTCTGTTGTGGCTGCATCATGCGTGCTCAGTTTTGATTATTCTGACTGACTACGAATGGCCCAGAACTCCATATTCAGGCCAGGAAATTCTCCGGCGAGATGAAGCGCAAAGGCGCCTGATCGTTCCATCTCCTTCCACAACTCACTGTTTTTATCCAGTTCAAAGTAGCTGTAACCTGCATGCCATGGGATTTGCGGTGGCGCACCCGGCATACTGATTAGCGTCAGGCCAGGCAACTGAAGTTGCACCAGATCGCGAATTTTGGTGACAGGGGCGACTTTCATCTGCGCTGGGAAATGGGTTTTTATTGCATCGACAGGTACATTGGCTTTTACCGCCAGCACGAAACCAAATTCGCGCACCATGCTGCTTTCCGGCACCGTTGCCACATTCAATCCATGTGAGCGCTGGGTCAGAGGCAGTTGAATGGCGCTCTCCTCCATCACCTGCGACAACGCCTGCCGCATTTGCAAGGTCAAGTGCGTAAAGCAGCCATGCAGATCGTCATGGTCATAACGCGGAAACACATCCGGCGTGCGGGCGGATGACCAGGTGCATAGCTCCGACGCCAGTTGTAGCCAATGACTAAACAGAGATTCAGGATGCAGTAACGGTAAGCTTTGCAGATGTGCATGCAGACCCAACTGCCGGTTTAACAAGGCCAGCAGCATGAAATCGACCATATCGGCGCTGTTAAAACGACCGGTACCCGGTGTGCGCTGACTCAGTTGCTGGCTGCGTTGCAGAATCAAGCCATGCAGATCGTTCATCATACTTTGCAGCCCGTGACTCTCGGTCAGGGTGAGCATCGGTGGGATATAATCGCTGTCGAGACGAAGGTGATTATAACTGCGCTTTTCCACTACGCGCGCCACCCCCATCGCCGTCCATTCTGCGGTGAGATCCTGCTCCAGCATCAGGCGCAGGCGCAATTTACCGAATTGAACCGTGGCTGCCCCCACCGCCATTGCGTTGTCATCTTCCACCTCGCTTTCCCATGCCAGATAACGCGCCAGTGAGTCTTGTGAATCCTGAAATGTCACAGCCTCACGTCCATTGCGTCGCGTCGGGAT
>NZ_JASEWO010000046.1:0-26608 GCF_030024295.1 Pantoea sp. Pa-EAmG | reverse complement strand
TCAAACTCAACATCGGCAACCCTGCCCCGTTTGGTTTTGAAGCCCCTGATGAAATCCTGGTAGACGTGATTCGTAACCTACCGAGCGCGCAAGGCTATTGCGACTCGAAAGGTCTCTATTCAGCACGTAAAGCCATCATGCAGCACTACCAGGCGCGCGACATGCGCGACGTTACGGTAGAAGATATCTATATTGGCAACGGTGTGTCTGAACTGATCGTGCAGGCGATGCAGGCGCTGCTGAACAGCGGCGATGAGATGCTGGTGCCCGCGCCAGATTATCCGCTGTGGACGGCGGCGGTTTCGCTGTCAAGCGGCAAAGCGGTGCACTATCTGTGCGACGAATCCGCGGGCTGGTTCCCGGATCTGGATGATATTCGCAGCAAAATCACGCCGCGTACCCGCGGGATCGTGATCATCAACCCCAACAACCCGACCGGTGCGGTGTACAGCAAAGAGCTGCTGCTGGAGATCGTGGAGATCGCCCGCCAGCATAACCTGATCATCTTCGCCGACGAGATTTACGACAAGATTCTGTATGACGAAGCCCAGCATCATTCGATTGCCGCGCTGGCACCGGATCTGCTGACCGTGACCTTCAACGGGCTGTCCAAAACCTACCGCGTGGCGGGTTTCCGCCAGGGCTGGATGGTACTGAACGGACCGAAGAAGCACGCCAAAGGCTATATCGAAGGTCTGGAGATGCTGGCCTCGATGCGTCTGTGTGCTAACGTGCCGGCACAGCATGCCATTCAGACTGCGCTGGGCGGCTATCAGAGCATCAGCGAGTTTATCGCGCCGGGTGGACGGCTGTTCGAGCAGCGCCAGCGCGCCTGGGAACTGATTAACGATATTCCCGGCGTCAGCTGCGTGAAGCCGCAGGGCGCGCTCTATATGTTCCCGCGCATCGATGCTAAGAAATTCAACATCATGGACGACCAGAAAATGGTGCTGGATTTCCTGCTGCAGGAAAAAGTGCTGCTGGTGCAGGGCACTGCCTTTAACTGGCCGTGGCCGGATCACGTGCGCATCGTTACCCTGCCGCGCGTGGACGACCTCGAGATGGCCATCAACAAGTTTGGTCGCTTCCTGCAAGGCTATCGCCAGTAATCTGTGACGCGTATACTGTTTGACTTTCGGGGAGCCGCACAAGCTCCCCGCCGTGCAACAGGAACCGTCCATGACCCGTAGCCACTTTTTCGCCCACCTCTCCCGCCTGAAACTCATCAACCGCTGGCCGCTGATGCGCAATGTGCGCACGGAAAATGTCTCCGAGCACAGTCTGCAGGTCGCCATGGTGGCGCATGCGCTGGCCATCATTAAAAACAAAAAATTTAACGGCAATCTGAATGCCGATCGCATCGCCATGCTGGCGCTGTATCACGATGCCAGCGAAGTGCTGACCGGCGATTTGCCCACGCCGGTAAAGTACTACAACGCGCAGATTGCCCATGAATACAAGAAGATTGAAAAGATTGCGCAGCACAAGCTGATTGAGATGCTGCCGCCTGAGTTGCAGGACGCATATCGTCCGCTGCTGGATGAGCACCTGCATAGCGAGAGCGAGCAGGCGGTGGTAAAACAGGCTGATGCGCTGTGCGCCTACCTCAAGTGCCTTGAAGAACTATCGGCCGGCAACAACGAGTTTCTGCTGGCCAAAGCCCGTCTGGAGAAGACGCTGGCGCAGCGGCGATCGCCGGAGATGGATTACTTCGTTGAAGTCTTCATCCCCAGCTTCAGCCTGTCGCTGGATGAAATTTCCCAGGATACGCCGCTGTAACCTGCGCCGCTCAGCGTGGGCTGTTTCAGGCGCGGAGCGTCACGCTGAAGTAACCGTCCAGCTGTTTACTGATGTGCAGCGGCTGCAGATTTTCCACCTGCAGCGCCACTTCACTCAGGCGTGGCGCATCGGCCGGCGGATTGACCGCCACCACCGCGCTGCCCGCTTCCAGCCCGGCGATAATGCCCGCCGGTGCATCTTCCACCACCACGCATTCTGGCGCAGAAAGCCCGAGCCGCTCAGCGCCCAGCAAATAAGGTTCAGGATTGGGCTTACCGAATTTAATGTCCTCGGCGGTAATAAACACCTCCGGCAGCGGTAAACCGGCCGCTTTGTGACGGGCATGCGCCACCGGGATCGATCCCGAAGTCACAATCGCCCAGGGAATGTCGAGTGCGTTCAGGGTGGTCAGCAACGCGTGTGCACCGGCAATCGCCTGCACGCCTGCCGTGTCTTCTGCTTCCAGCTGCTCCAGCCAGCGAAATTCGGCCTGGATCGCTGCTTCAGACTGGCCCGCCATAAAGTGGCGCAGCGAGTTGATCGCCGGTTTGCCGTGAATGTAGTCCAGCACCTGCTGCGCAGCAAGGCCGTGGCGTGCGCCCCAGCTTGACCAGGCGCGATTCACGGCCGGCAGTGAATCCACCAGCGTCCCGTCTAAATCAAACAGAAAACCCCTGTACTTCACACGTTGCTCCTTATTCAGGCATTGAGGATTTGCGCGATCTCATTCTCGCTGAGGTGATACTGACGCGGACAAGTGTGCCACACCGCCAGCATGCGTTGGTATTTTTCCCACATCGGGGTTTGCGCATTGAAGCCGTGGGTGCCGGAATCGAAATGGGTATAGCGCCCTTCCACGTTAACCATAAAGCGTACGTAGCCGAGGTAACGCGCTTCGGTGGCCGCGTCGAAGCCGAGAAACGCCAGGCGACGCTCTTCAATGTTGCACGGCGCCTTGTGATTGGACCAGGAAACATGCAGCGCATGATGCATTTCCATAATGTCGATCAGCGTACGGCAGGTCGCCTCGCTCAGCTCGCCGAACTCTTTGTCCAGCTCGCGCAATTGCAGTCCATAGCCGCGTTCAATAATAGTCTGATAGCGGCGATAGCGCTCGGCGTTATCCGGCTCAAGCATCGCCATCATCTGGTATTGATTAGAAAGAATCAGTCGCTGTGCATGGGTCATTTCCATGGTTTACTCCCGGGCCGCAGGGCCGCTTAAGTTTTAAACAATGCAGAAATGATTACACAACGAAAGCGATGCGTGTATGTCCGCATCACTATTCTTTGATTTGAACCGGGATTGGGCGCAAATTCTCTGGCAGAGAAAAGCGCCATTTGATCAAAGATCGTCGAGGAAAGTACGGTCGAGCTGCTTAAAAGCACGCTTGAGCACATCCGCCAGCGCCTGGTAAGTCGGCTTGCCGTCGACGGGGGCAATGGCCTGTCCGGCCTCTTCCAGTTTGGCGCGCACTTCGTGGAACCAGTGCAGCAGCGTTGGCGGCAGCGGCGTGACGGAACGTTTACCCAGCCACCATAATCCCTGCATCGGCAGGCTACAGGCAAACAGCGCGGTGGCAATCGCCGGGCCGAGTTGCCCGCCGAGCGCGATTTGCCACGTCAGCGTAAAAATGGCCAGCGGTGGCATAAAGCGAATCGCAAAGCGGGTTGCCGTCACCACACGGTTCTCAGGAAACACCGGCGCCAGACGTTTGTCGGCGGGCCAGGTTTTCATGTAGTGCTGGCCGCGCTGAAATAAGCCGAACCAGCCTGGATTGCCTGCGTCATTCGCCATGGTAGACCTCAACTATTACTGCAACATTTAAAAAAATTTTATAACTACACAACTTTACGTGACATCCTTCAAAAGATTTTGTCTTTGCGGGTCACAGTGGGTATTCTGACGCCGTTTTTGCAACATTACCGGAAGCCGCAGCTCAATAAAAGAGCGCGCTGGAGCCATGTTTCGCTTCGTGGATTTCAAAAATCTGCGTAAAATTACCGAAATTTTTTGCGTGTCGTTTCTTTTTTGACTAGCGCATGATGTTAATCATTAATCTACCAGCTTTCATAGGCTACGCTGTTAGTCTGATTGCGTTATTTTTAGCCACTATTTAACAAAATAGGTACTTCCATGTCGACGAAGTTAGTACTGGTCCTCAACTGCGGCAGCTCCTCTCTTAAGTTTGCCATTCTCAATCCAGCCAGCGGTGACGAATACCTTTCCGGTCTGGCGGAGTGTTTCCACCTGCCGGAAGCGCGCATCAAGTGGAAACTGGACGGCAGCAAACAGGAAGCCCCGCTCGGCGCGGGCGCAGCGCACAGCGAAGCGCTGAACTTCATCGTTAAAACTATTCTGGCACAAAAACCAGAGCTTTCGGCACAAATCGCTGCAATCGGCCATCGTATCGTTCACGGCGGCGAGCAGCTGACGCAATCGGTGGTGATTGACGAGTCCGTCATTCAGGGCATTAAAGACGCGTCGTCCTTCGCGCCACTGCACAATCCGGCGCACCTGATCGGTATCGACGAAGCGATGAAAAACTTCCCGCACCTGTCGGATAAAAATGTCGCCGTTTTCGACACCGCCTTCCATCAGACTATGCCGGAAGAGTCCTATCTCTATGCCCTGCCGTACAACCTGTATAAAGAGCACGGCGTGCGCCGCTACGGCGCGCACGGCACCAGTCACTACTATGTGACGCAGGAAGCCGCCAAAATGCTGAACAAGCCGGTCAGCGAGCTGAACATCATCACCTGCCATCTCGGCAACGGCGGTTCTGTGGCGGCCATCCGTAACGGCCAGTGCGTAGATACCTCAATGGGTCTGACACCGCTGGAAGGTCTGGTGATGGGCACCCGCAGCGGTGACATCGATCCGGCTATCGTCTTCTTCCTGCACGATACGCTGGGCATGAGCGTGGATGCGATCAACAAACTGCTGACCAAAGAGTCCGGCCTGCTGGGCCTGACCGAAGTCACCAGCGACTGCCGTTACGTGGAAGATAACTACGCCACCAAAGACGATGCCAAACGCGCGATGGATGTGTTCTGTCACCGCCTGGCGAAGTACATCGGCAGCTACACCGCGCTGATGGAAGGCCGTCTGGATGCGGTGGTGTTTACCGGCGGTATCGGTGAAAACGCGGCGATGGTGCGTGAGCTGGCGCTGGACAAACTGGGTCTGCTTGGCTTCGAGGTTGACCACGAGCGCAACCTGGCTGCACGCTTCGGCAAGTCCGGCTTCATCAATAAAGAAGGTACCCGCCCGGCGGTGGTGATTCCAACCAATGAAGAGTGGGTCATCGCCCAGGACGCCGCGCGCCTCACCGCGTAATGTTTCTCTCCGTCAGCTTCGGCTGACGGTGTTGTTTTTGACACCCTGTAACACCGCGAGGTTTCTATAGTGTCACGTACAATTATGCTTATTCCTACCGGCACCAGCGTCGGCCTGACCAGCGTCAGCCTTGGCGTGATTCGTGCCATGGAGCGCAAAGGCGTGCGCCTGAGCGTGTTCAAACCGATCGCCCAGCCGCGCGCTGGCGGCGATGCGCCAGACCAGACCACCACCATCATTCGCAAAAACTCCGCGATTCCGGCCGCGGTTCCGCTGCCGATGTCCCGCGTTGAGTCGCTGCTGGGTTCTAACCAGCAGGATGTGCTGATGGAAGAGATCATCGCCAACTACCACGCCAACGCCAAAGATGCGGAAGTGGTGCTGGTGGAAGGCCTGGTTCCGACGCGCAAACATCAGTTTGCCTCGGCGCTGAACTATGAAATTGCCAAAACGCTGAACGCGGAGATCGTCTTCGTCATGTCGCTGGGTAACGACTCACCGGCACAGCTGAAAGAGCGCATCGAACTGACGCAGAGCAGCTTCGGCGGCAGCAAAAACAAAAACATCACCGGCGTCATCATCAACAAACTCAACGCGCCAGTGGATGAGCAGGGCCGTACCCGTCCGGATCTGTCAGAAATTTTCGACGACTCCTCGAAAGCCAGCATCGCCAACATCGATCCTAAGCAACTGTTCGCCAACAGCCCGCTGCCGGTGCTGGGCTGCGTGCCGTGGAGCTTTGATCTGATCGCGACGCGCGCCATTGATATGTGCCGCCATCTCAACGCGGAGATCATCAACGAAGGTGAAATCCACACGCGTCGCGTCAAATCCGTCACCTTCTGCGCGCGCAGCATCCCGCATATGCTGGAGCACTTCCGTCCGGGCTCGCTGCTGGTGACCTCAGCCGACCGTCCTGACGTGCTGGTGGCGGCCTGTCTGGCGGCGATGAACGGCATCGAAATTGGTGCGGTGCTGCTGACCGGCGGCTATCAGATTGAAGCGCCGATCGCCCGTCTGTGCGAACGAGCCTTCCAGACCGGCCTGCCGGTGTTCATGGTAAAAACCAACACCTGGCAAACCTCGCTCAGCCTGCAGAGCTTTAACCTGGAAGTGCCGGCTGACGACACGCAGCGCATCGAAAAAGTGCAGGAGTATGTGGCCGGCTTTATCAATGCTGACTGGGTTGAATCGCTGACCGCCACATCCGAACGCAGCCGTCGTCTGTCACCGCCGGCATTCCGCTATCAGCTCACCGAACTGGCGCGTAAAGCCGGCAAGCGCATCGTCCTGCCGGAAGGCGACGAACCGCGTACCGTTAAAGCGGCGGCGATTTGTGCCGAGCGCGGCATCGCCACCTGTGTGCTGCTGGGCAATCCGGATGAGATTCAGCGCGTGGCCGCAGCGCAGGGCGTTGAGCTCGGCAAAGGCATTGAAATTGTCGATCCGCAGGTGGTGCGTGACAACTACGTGCCGCGCCTGGTTGAGCTGCGTAAGAGCAAAGGCATGACCGAAGTGGTCGCGCAGGAGCAGCTGGAAGATAACGTGGTGCTGGGTACCATGATGCTGGAAAGCGGCGAAGTTGACGGTCTGGTCTCGGGCGCGGTTCACACCACCGCCAACACCATTCGTCCGCCGTTGCAGCTGATCAAAACCGCGCCGAACAGCTCGCTGGTCTCCTCAGTGTTCTTCATGCTGCTGCCAGAACAGGTGCTGGTGTACGGTGACTGCGCCATCAACCCGGATCCTAATCCGGAACAGCTGGCCGAGATCGCGATTCAGTCTGCCGACTCCGCCAAAGCCTTCGGCATCGATCCACGCGTGGCGATGATCTCCTACTCTACCGGTAACTCCGGTGCCGGTAGCGACGTGGAGAAAGTACGTGAAGCAACGCGCATTGCGCAGGAAAAACGCCCGGATCTGGTGATTGATGGCCCGCTGCAGTACGACGCCGCAATCATGGAAGACGTCGCCAAGTCTAAAGCACCGAACTCAGCGGTGGCCGGACGTGCGACGGTATTCATCTTCCCGGATCTCAACACCGGTAACACCACTTACAAAGCGGTGCAGCGTTCTGCCGACCTGATCTCCATCGGGCCGATGCTGCAGGGCATGCGCAAACCGGTTAACGACCTGTCACGCGGTGCGCTGGTCGATGATATCGTCTACACCATTGCGCTGACGGCGATTCAGTCGCAGCAGGCTGAAGGCTAATCCCCTTCCCCGCTCCGCATCAGCACGCCCGCCCGGGCGTGCTTTTTTTTATCCTGCGCCACAACCCTGCCCGTATAAACGCACTGGCAAAATCCCGTCTGCGCGCTAACACTGATTACACTCTCCCGCGACTTACGAGGTCAGCAATGAGCAACAGTGATGTGCACAGCCGTCGGTTACAGGCCACGCCGCGAGGCGTGGGCGTGATGTGTGATTTCTTTGCGGCGAAAGCCGAAAACGCCACGCTGTGGGACCAGCAGGGGCGGGAATATATTGATTTCGCCGCCGGCATTGCGGTGCTCAATACCGGACACCGGCATCCCAAAGTGCTGGCGGCGGTACAGCAGCAGCTGACGTGCTTCACTCATACCGCGTTTCAAATCGTGCCGTATGAGAACTACATTCACCTTGCGGAGCGTCTGAATGCGCTGGTGCCGATTGAAGGCGCCGTGAAAACCACTTTCTTCTCTACCGGCGCCGAGGCGGTTGAGAACGCGGTGAAAATCGCGCGCGCAGCCACCGGCCGCCCGGGGATTATCGCCTTCAGCGGCGCGTTCCACGGTCGCACCAATATGACCATGGCGCTGACCGGCAAAGTGCTGCCTTACAAAACCGGCTTCGGCCCGTTTGCCAGCCCGGTGTTTCACGCGCGCTACCCCAATGCGCTGCATAACGTCAGCGTGCACGATGCGCTCGACAGTCTGGAGACGATTTTCCGCAGCGATATCGCGCCACAGCAGGTGGCGGCCATCATCTTTGAACCGGTTCAGGGCGAAGGCGGATTCTATGTCGCGCCGCCAGAGTTTGTGACGGCGCTGCGCCAGCTGTGCGATCGCCACGGCATCCTGCTGATCGCCGATGAAGTACAGAGCGGTTTTGCGCGCACCGGCAGGCTGTTTGCCAGCGAATATTATGAGGTACAGCCGGATCTGATCACACTGGCGAAAAGTCTGGCAGGCGGGTTTCCGCTGTCGGCGGTAAGCGGCCGGGCCGCGGTGATGGATGCACCGGAGCCGGGTGGTCTGGGCGGCACCTATGCCGGCCATCCGCCAGCAATTGCCGCCGCGCATGCGGTGCTGGATATTATCAGTGAGGAAAAGCTGTGCGAGCGTGCGCAATGGCTCGGTACGCAGCTGGCGGAAGCGTTGAACGGCGCCGGCTGCCGTGCGCTGGCCGAGGTACGCGGCTATGGCTCAATGATGGCGGCGGAGTTTCATGACGCCAGCGGCCGGCCCTCGGCGGAGATCGCCAAAGCGATTCAGCAGCAGGCGCTGGCCGAAGGATTGATTCTGCTGACCTGCGGCGTGCACAGCAACGTGATCCGCTTTCTTTATCCGCTAACCATTCCGGACGCCCAGTTCAGTACGGCGCTGAACATTCTCACCCGCATTCTCAGCCAGCATTAAACACAAAAGGCACCCTTAGGGTGCCTTAATGCGGAAGCGCAGGAATCAGGCTTCGCTGCTTTGCTTACTGCGCACCGCGTCACTGTTGCGGCTCAGCCACAGCGACAGGGCTTTGAGTGAATCATCGGTGAATTCATCACAGCGGGCGGTGATCTCTTCCGGCGTCATCCAGAACACTTCATCCACTTCCTCTTCCTGCATGGCAAACGGACCGTGCGACACGCAGCTGAACAGTCCACCCCATACGCGGCAGTGCTGATCTTCGAAGTAGAATTTGCCGTGCTCGGCGAACGGGACATCAGCGATGCCGAGCTCCTCTTCCGCTTCACGACGGGCGGATTCCAGCAGGTCTTCACCGCTTTGCACCACGCCGCCCGCAGTGGCATCCAGCATACCCGGCATAAAATCTTTGCTCTCGGTACGGCGTTGCACCAGAATCTTGCCCATGCCGTCGTGCACCACAATATAGGTAGCGCGATGGCGCAGACATTGCGCACGCATCTGCGCACGGCTGGCCTGCGCAATCACTTCGTTTTCTTCGCTAACGATATCCACCCACTCGATACCGTCACCTGCCGTTTGATCCACCATCCGGTAACCCTTTCTCTGTTTTCGGCGTGCCCAGCACGCGCCTGTTTGCGATGCTTTATTAGAATGAGCGCTAAGGTAAAGCGTTCTTTTCGCCGCCGCAAGGTTTTAGCGTGCTTTACCCGACTCGGCCAGCCACAGCTGCACCGAGGCGCGCTGCCACTGGAATTCTGCATAGTGCTGCAGCTTCACCGGCAGCGGATCGCCGTGCAGCGCCAGCCGGTTAATCATCACCGCCAGGTCGGTGTCGGCAATCGACCACTCGCCAAACAGGTTCTGCTGGCCGTCCGGCAGCAGGCGCTGCACCGCGGCAATCAGTTTACTGGCGGCCTGTTCGCCAGCGGGCGTGAGCGGAGCAAAGCGTTCAGCAGCAAACAGCACTTCAGTGGGTCGCTCCGTGCGCAGCGCCAGTAAATCGCTGCGCAGCCACGCCTGCACTTCGCGCGCGTGAGCACGTTTTTCGCGATCGCGCGGATAGAGGCGCTCAAACTCCGGCGCCGGAAAACGCTCTTCGAGATATTCGGCGATGGCCGAGGATTCATTCAGGCTGACATCATCAATTTGCAGCGTGGGCACACGGCAGGTCAGCGACAGGCCGCAGTATTCCTCGTCAAGCTGTGCATTGCGCGACAGGTCAACGCGCCTGACGGTAAAGGGAATGCCCTTCTCGGTAAGCGCAACATAAACTGACATGGCATACGGGCTAAAAAAACAGGAATCGGACCACAAGGTAATGGCGGGATAGTTCATTAGCTGCCTCGGCTAAGCGTCAGGTGTGCATCATGTTTACCGATTTTTGCCGGCTAAGGCAATGGCGCGCTGGTCCGATGTTTTGCCGCAGGACCACGGCAAACTGGCGGTTTTTCATCATAAGCGTAAGCGCTGTCACGCCGCAGCGGCACTTCTCTTCTATGCTCAATTCAGAGCAGATAATTAATGACAGGGAGACTAAACATGCACCTGCTTATTACCGGTGGTACCGGCTTGATAGGTCGCCATTTAATTCCGCGCCTGCTGCAGCTGGGCCATCAGGTGAATGTGGTAACGCGTGACGTGGCGGCCGCGCGGGAAAAACTCGATGCGCGCGTGATGTTGTGGTCGGGCATTAACCAGCAGTCCGATCTCAATGCTATTGACGGCGTCATCAATCTGGCGGGAGAACCGATTGCCGACAAGCGCTGGACCGAGCAGCAAAAGCAGCGCCTGTGCGAAAGCCGCTGGCAAATCACTGAACAAATCGTCTCGCTGATCCACGCCAGCAGCAATCCGCCGCGCCTGTTGATTTCCGGCTCGGCCACCGGCTTTTATGGTGATACCGGCGATGTGGTGGTGACCGAGGACGATCCGGGCCACGAGGAGTTTACCCACACCCTGTGCGCCCGCTGGGAGCAGCTGGCGCTGAAGGCGCAAAGCGAGCGCACCCGCGTGTGCCTGCTGCGCACCGGCGTGGTGCTGGCGCGCGAAGGTGGCGCGCTGAGCAAAATGAAGCTGCCGTTCAAACTTGGCGTCGGCGGACCGATTGGCAGCGGCAAACAGTACCTGCCGTGGATCCACGTGGACGATCTGGTCAACGCCATCCTGTGGTTGATCGATAACGATCAGTTGCAGGGCCCGTTTAACATGGTGGCGCCTTACGCGGTGCGCAACGAGCAGTTCGCCGCCACGCTGGGCCAGGTGATGCACCGTCCGGCCTTTATGCGCACCCCGGCCAGCGCCATCAAACTGATGATGGGAGAATCCGCCGTGCTGGTGCTGGGCGGGCAGCACGTGCTGCCGAAGCGGCTGGAGGAGTCCGGCTTTGGTTTCCGCTGGTACGATTTGCAGGAAGCGCTGCAGGATGTCGCCGGCTGACGCATCTCCGCTCAGGCTTACCGCGGCGCCACGGCGGGCGTGTGGCAAAGCTGCTGCAGGAAACGCGCCGTTAACGGCCGGGTATCCTGCCTGCGCCAGACGGCATACAGCACAATCTCCAGCGCCAGATCGGGTAGCGGCATCAGCACAACGTTATCCGGTACGATGCGCGCCAGGCTCTGTTGGATCAGGGTGAAACCCAGCCCGGCTTCGACACAGGCAAGCGCCGCCAGCGGACCATTCACTTCAAAACGAATATCCGGCTGGAAGCCGGCGCGCTGGCAGGCTGTCAGCAATCGCGCCCGCGCGGCAGGGTTGAGATTTTCCTGGTCGGCAATCCACGCCCGACCGTGCAAATCAGCCGCCACGGGCGCGGTCAGCGCACTGGATGCCGGCATCGCCAGCAGCACCGGCTCGGTCGCGATCTTCTTATGCACAAAATCCGCGTCATCGTGCGGCAGCGTATGCACAATGGCAATATCGATCGCCCCCGCCTCTAACCGGGCAATTTGCTGTGCGGAACGTAACGCATGCAACCGGACATCAATGCCCGCCCCCGGTGCCAGCCGCGCCAGCGCTGCGGGCAGCAGGCGCGAGTGAATAGCCGCCTCCACATATCCAATATCCAGCCGCCCGACGTCACCCTGCTGCAGATGCTGCGCATACTCTTTTAGCCGTTCGTGATGCTGCAAAAAGGGCGTCACCTCGGTGAGAAAGCGCTTACCCTCGTCCGTCAGGCGCAGACGTTTCTTTTCACGGTGAAACAGCACCATGCCCAGTTCGCTTTCCAGCTGCTGAATTTGCCGGCTAAGCGGTGACGGCGAAATATGTAACCGTTCCGCAGCCTGACCAATATGCTCCAGCGCCGCGACAGTAGCAAAGGCGCGCAAAATTTTTATGTCCATGACAATCCGGGTCTCAACTCTGTCAAAAATGACACTGGTCACCTTAACGGTGTTAGCGTCATTATCGCGCTGACAGCCACTGACGCAGCATTATCATCGCGCTAATCCGCCGCGAAAATTGCCGCGTTATTTTGTTTAACGTGAACGAATAAATTAGCGCACAGAGATCATTATGAGCCAGGCAATATTTTCATACACCACCGGGAAATATCAGGTCAGCGCCATCAGCGACGGCACCATGCAAGCCAGTCTGAGTTTATTAACGGATATTCACCACGACGATGCGGTCGATCTGCAACGTCAGGCAGGCATAGCACAGCCGGGCGACATCCATGTGTTTTGTTATCTGATCCACGGTCAGGGACGCGTGATTCTGGTGGATACCGGGATGGGAAAACGCGATGCGCAGAGCGGCAAATTACTGCCTCATCTGCAGCTGGCCGGGGTAACGCCGGACGACATCGATACCCTGTTATTAACCCATGCGCACCCCGATCATATTGGCGGCTTGCTGGACAGCGCGGGTCAGCCGGTCTTTCGCCATGCCCGGCTCTGCCTCAGCCACAGCGAAGCCGCCTTCTGGCAGGATGATGCGGCGATCAGCCAGCTGAGTGAACGCGCGCAGTTAAACGCGGCGCTGGTGCGGCGCACCCTGCAGGCTTATGGCCCGCGGCTGCAGCTAATGGCGGATGAGGAGATCAGCCCGGGAATCCGTGCGCTGGCGTTGCCCGGTCATACCCCGGGGCATTGCGGGTTTCGCATTGATTCAGACGGCGAGCATTTATTGATCTGGGGTGATATTGTGCATTACCCGCCTGTTCAGCTGGCCTGCCCGCAGGTTTCCATTGCCTTCGATATCGATCCCGTCATGGCCAGAGAGACGCGCCAGCGTATTTTGCAGCAGGTGGCAACGGAAAATACGGTGATTGCCGGCATGCATTTTGGCGCGTCTGGCTTTGCCAGAATCGTGGCGTTAGAGAACGGCGGTTATACGGCCAGCTATGTGTCAGCGTGTCACGATGGCGAAGCGGGTGAGCCATGACCGACTAACAGGCGGATTGACGGTGACATTACACCTGATGCTCCGCCTGTTATCTCTTACGCCTGTTTCGGCTGGCCGTTCGACGCCGTCAGACCGCCATCGACCGGCAGGTTAACGCCGGTGATATAACGCGCGTCGTCGCTGGCGATGAAAGCAATCGCGCTGGCGATATCTTCCGGTTCACCGGCGCGGCCCAGCGGAATACGGTCATAGAAGCGTGCAAGCAGCGCCTCATCGTTTTTCATCTCTTCGGTGAGATCGGTGAAGGTAAAGCCGGGACAAACGGCGTTAACGCGCACGCCGTCCGTGCCATAATCCATCGCCAGCGCGCGGGTAAAATTGGTCACCGCGCCCTTGGCGGCGTTGTAGACACTCATGCCCCAGTCGCCGCCCAGTCCGGATACCGACGAGGTATTCACCACGTTGCCTTTACTGTTGAGCAGCGCGGGCATAAAGAAGTGGGTGCAGTAAAATACACCGTCGAGGTCAGTGCTCATCAGCGACTTCCAGTCCGCTATCGACACTTCGTGAATTTTGCCCTGCACGATGCTGCCGGCGTTATTCACCAGCACATCCACGCGCCCATACTGGCGCTGCACCTGCTCTGCCAGCTGTTTAACCTGATCCGCATCGCCGACGTCGCAGGGTGCCACCAGATGATTTTCTCCGCTCAGCGTGCTCAGCACCTGTTCCAGCTTGTCACGGGTTCTGCCCACCAGCACCACCTGTGCGCCTTCACTGGCGAAACGCTGCGCCGCTGCGGCACCAATGCCGGATCCGGCTCCGGTAATCACCACCACTTTCTCTGCAAAGCGCGACATATTTCCTCCTGGTTATTTCGTGGTTGAAACGGTTAAGCCTGGCAGCCAGCGCGCTGAGTTCAAGCGAAGCCTGCAGATTTAACGTGACGCTTAGTTCAGGAAATAACCGGCGGATTATCAAATAGTGCACTTTTTTGTACGGTTATTGGTCGCCACCCCCCAGCCCGTCTACAGTTAACATTCGCCATAAAAATTTACAAAAACTGAAGATTCCGGCCCGTTGTGCCGCCGCGCACGCCGGCCGGTTACGCCTTATCTTGTTACTCTGTCTGGAAGCGATGATGAAAAAACGAGCCAAAACCCTGCCCGGTGTCACACGACGCCAGGTCCTGACCTGGTCGACGCTGGGCGTTGCCGCTGGCGTCACCCGCGCCGCCGATGCCGTCTCCCTCAAGGGGGCTCCCGGCTGGACACCCTTCGCCGATAACCCACCGGAACAGTTCCAGGCTCAGGGCTGGCTGTTCTTCACCGAGGAAGAAGCGCGCACCGTAGAAGCCATGGTTGACCGCATTATCCCGGCGGACGAGCTGAGCGTGGGCGGCAAAGAAGCCGGCTGCGCTGTCTTTATCGACCGCCAGCTGCACGGCTTTTATGGCACCTTCGAACGCCTCTACATGCAGGGCCCGTTTCAGCAGGGCACCACCGAGCAGGGCGACCAGTCGCCGCTGGTGCCGCAGCAGCGCTATCGCCAGGGGCTGGCGGCGCTCAACCGCTACGTGCAGCAAACCTCGCAAAAGAACTTTGTCGATCTGACGCCAGCGCAGCAGGACGCGCTGCTGGCAGACATGGAGGCCGGAAAGGTGCATTTCAGCGGCTTTGATGCGCAGTCGCTGTTTCTTGAGGTGCTGAACAACACCATGGAAGGCTTCTTTGCCGATCCGATCTACGGCGGCAACAAAGACATGGTGTCGTGGAAGATGCTGGGCTTTCCCGGCGCGCGCTACGACTATCGCGAATACATTGAGCGCCATAACGAAAATCTGGGCTTAGAGCCGATCAGCATTGCGCAATGGAAAGCACGGGGATAGATGATGAAGAAATTACCGAAAACCGATGTGGTGGTGATTGGTCTCGGCTGGGCCGGATCGATTATCGCCAATGAACTGGCCGACGAAGGCCTGGAAGTGATCGGCATTGAGCGCGGCCCGTGGCGCGACACCGCGCGTGACTTCAATATTGGCACCGTCACCGACGAGCTGCGCTACGTGATGCGCGAAGAGCTGATGCTGCGCACGCGGCAGAACACCTGCACCATGCGCAACAATCCGTCGCAAACCGCCCTGCCAATGCGCACCTGGGGCTCGTTCCATCCGGGCAACGGCACCGGCGGCGCGGGCAACCACTGGGCCGGCATTACCTTTCGCTTTCAGCCGGAAGAGTTTCGCCTGAAAAGCCACCTGACCGAACGCTACGGCGCCAGTGCCATTCCGGATGAGCTGGTGCTGCAGGACTGGGGCACCAGCTGGGAGGAGATGGAGCCGCACTACATGCAATTTGAGCGCGTGGCCGGCACCTCGGGTTACGCCGGCAATATTCAGGGACAGAAACGGGCGGGCGGCAATCCGTTCGAGGGCGCGCGGTCGGCCGACTATCCGACGCCGCCGCTGCGCCAGCCCTATGGTCCGACGCTGTTTGCCGAAGCAGCAAAAAATCTCGGCTACCAGCCGTTTCCGGTGCCCTCCTCGCTGGTCTCCGAGGCGTACACCAATCCCTATGGCGTCACCATGGGTCCCTGCACCTTCTGCGGCTTCTGCACCAACTACGGCTGCGCCAACTACTCGAAAGCCAGCGCCATCACCACCGTGCTGCCGGCGCTGATGCGCAAAGAGAACTTTACCGCGTATACCAACTGCGAAGTGCTGGAAGTGCTGACCGATGCCAGCGGCAAACAGGCCACCGGCGTCACCTACATTGACTCCTCCGGCGATAAGTGGGAACAGCCGGCCGATCTGGTGATCGTCGCCGCCTTTACCTTTGAAAACGTGCGCCTGATGCTGCTCTCCGGCATTGGCCAGGCTTATGATCCGGTCACCAACAAAGGCACCACCGGCCGCAATTACGCCTATCAGACCGCCAACGGCGTCACGCTGTTTTTTGACAACAAAAACTTTAACCCGTTTATCGGTGCCGGCGCGGTGGGCATGGGCATTGATGAATTCAATAACGATAATTTTGACCACAGCGGTCTGGGCTTCTTCGGCGGCGGCAGCATCCGCGTGACGCCCATCGGCTCGGCACCGATTGGCTACCGGCCGCTGCCGCCTAACACGCCCAAATGGGGCTCAAAGTGGAAGCGCGCGCTGAAAGACAACTACCTCAGCACCATGTCGATTGGCTGCGAGGCCAGCAGCTACACCACGCGCACCAACTATCTGTCGCTCGATCCCAACTACAAAGATCCGCACGGCCGACCGCTGCTGCGCATTACTTTCGACTTTGCGGCGAACGATCTGAAAATGGCGCAGTACTGCACGGGTAAAGTGGCGGAAATCGCTAAATCAATGAACCCGCGCGAGATGATTGTCAAACCGATGACCGGCCACTGGAGCAGCGTGCCGTATCAGTCGTCGCACGTGGTTGGCGGCTTTATCATGGGCAGCGATCCCTCAACCAGCTCGGTCAATAAACATCTGCAGGTGTGGGATGTACCGAACCTGTTCGTGGTGGGCGCGTCAGCCTTTCCGCAAAACCCGGGCTATAACCCGACCGGCACCGTCGGCGCGCTGGCATTCAAAGCGGCGCATGCGATTCGTCACTACTATCTGCAACGTCCCGGGGAGATGATTACCGCATGAAAACACGCCTCTCTCTGTGCGCTGCCGCGCTGCTGCTTACCAGCTTTGTGTCTCACGCCCAGCCGGAATACGATCAGTACGCGCGCGGCAGCTATATCGCCACGCTGGCGGACTGCACCGCCTGCCACACCGCCGATCCGCAGCAGCCGTTTGCCGGGGGCGTCAGATTGCAGACGCCGTTTGGTACGCTGGTCGGCGCTAACATCACGCCGGACCGCGAAACCGGCATCGGCAACTGGCGCTATGAAGATTTCCGCCGCGCCATGACCGAGGGCATCGGCCACGGCGGCAAGCGGCTGTACGGCGCGATGCCGTTCACCGCCTACACCAAAATGTCGGATAAGGATCTGCAGGATTTGTGGGCATGGATGCAGACGCTGCAGCCGATACACAACCCGGTCGAGACCAATCAGCTGCCCTTCCCTTTCAACATCCGCACCAGCCTGATGGTGTGGAACTGGATCAACTTTGACCAGGGCGCGTTCCAGCCGGACGCCCGTCAATCCGCCCAGTGGAATCGCGGTGCGTATCTGGTGCAGGGCGCGGGCCACTGCGGCACCTGCCATACGCCGAAAAATCTGCTCGGCGGCGATAAAAACGGCGCGTTTTTGCGTGGCGAAGTGGTCGAAGGCTGGATGGCGCCGGACATCACCGCGAACCCGCACAGCGGGCTGGGCAAATGGAGCCAGCAGGATATCGTCAGCTACCTGCGTACCGGCGTGAACCGTTTCGATATCGCTTCCGGTCCGATGGCCGACGCGGTGCGTCACTCCACGCAGCACTGGCGCGATGAAGATCTGCAGGCGGTGGCGGTGTACCTGAAAAGCGGGGAATCGCGTGATGAGCAAGTGCCCGCCGCACTTGCCGCGACGGACGATCGCATGAAGCTGGGCGCGCAAATCTATGCGGCGAAGTGTTCAGCCTGCCACAGCCCGGGCGGCCGCGGTGAGAAGAATATCTTCCCGCAGCTGGCGGACAATCCGTTGCTCAATCAGGAGGATGCCACCTCGCTAATTCGGGTGGTCGCCGCCGGTAGTCGCGGAGTCGATACTGATGCCCGCCCCACGGCACCGGCAATGCCGGCCTTTGCCGGCACGCTGGGTGATGAGGAGATCGCCGCGGTGGTGAGCTACATCCGCAACAGCTGGGGAAATGCCGCCGCACCGGTCAGCGCTGACGACGTGAAGAAAGTGAAACAGAAGCTGGAATAGCGCCGTGTCAGCACCGGCAGCGGCGGCTGCCGGTGCGACAGGCTCAGCGTTAGCTGCGCTGCTGCACCACCGACGACTTCACCGCTGACGCTTCCCGCGTGTGTCCCGGCTGCGGCACGCGAATGATAAAGGTCAGCACGCCGGCGAACAGGTAGAGCGCGGTATAGGCCCACACCACCCCGACGATATCGAAGAACGGCAGCAGCAGTGAAGCAATCGCCGGGGCAACAAAGTTACTCAGCCCGGCCGACAGATTGTAAATCGATACCGCTGCGCCCTTATGATGCGGTTCCAGCGTCGGGAACACCGCGGTCATCGGCACAAAGGCAGCGACAAAGATCCCCAGCATGATCGCCGGAATCAGCGCCACCCAGAAATTATGCCCGGCATACAGCGGCAGGTAGTAAAACGCCAGGCTGGAGATCGCCATACCGAGGCAGCCGAACCAGCGCACCTGACGGATCCAGCCCAGCTTCTCACCGGTAATGCCCCAGAAAATATTGGTAAAGATGGTGACGAAGAAGAACACCGCCCAAATCTGCAGCCATTCGGAGATGGTAAAGCCGAGCCGATCGACAAACAGCAGCGGCATGATGATGGCAAAACCAAACAGCGACAGCGTATTGATGATGCGGATCAGGCAGGCATAAAACACATGCTGGTTGGTGAACAGAATGGTTACGGCACGCGACATCTCCGTCATCTTATCGCGCAGCGGCAGATTAACGCGGGAACGATCCACCGGCACGTTGCGCAGGCTGAAGTAGGCCAGCACGCCGCCGCACGCCACCCAGACAATCGCCAGCCATAAGGTGCCGGTTTCGCCCAGCATCGGGATGGTCAGGCTCGGCAGATAGCTGCCCACCACGCCAATTCCCACGGAATACATCGCCCAGAACCAGCCGGTGGCGGCGGCCAGCTTGTCACGCGGCAGCACCTGCACCAGCATCATCATGAACGAGTAGATAAACAGCGGATAGGCGAGGCCGCGAATGCCGTAGAACAGCACCATCAGCGGATAATTACGCAGCCCGAGCCCCAGCGACATAAACAGCGCATGCATGACGATCCACAGCACAAAGCCAATCATCATGGCGCGCTGCGGCGTAATCAGCTCCGCCACCACGCCGGAAGCCCACGCTGCCAGCGCGGCGGCCAGACCGTAAAATGTAAACACTACCGCCGACTGGGCCGGGGTAAAGCCCATGTCAGTGATATGGCGCGAGAGAAACGCCATTTCGAAGCCGTCGCCGGCCATGAAAATGGCGATGGCCAGAAAGCCCCAGAACATCTTTTTCGGTAAGCCAAACCAGTATGCGTTCGATTGCATGACAATCTTCCTTCCGTTCGCTAATCCGATCAGGCAGGCAGCAACGCGCGCGCCTGCTGTTGTTGTACATAGAGTTCACGGAACAGGCGCAGCCGCTGCTGCAGCACGGCCCCGCGCGCCGCATCGGGCTGATAGCGCGCCTGCACCGGCGGCTTCAGGCACACGTCGGCTTCACTGCCGCCGTCGGCCAGCCACGCCAGTCGCGCCGCACCCAGCGCGCCGGAGGCGCTGGCCGGATGGGTCACTATCGGCAGCTGCAGCACGTCGGCGATCAGCTGCGCCCACAGCGTGCTGCGCGCACCGCCGCCGGTCAGGCTGCACTGCTGAATCTGCTGCTGCGTATCGCCCAGCACTGCCAGGCCATCCGCCAGGCCAAACGTCACGCCCTCAATCACCGCATAGCCGAGCAGCGCGCGCGGCGTTTCGTGGCGTAAATGGAAAAATGCCCCGGTCGCCTGCGGATCATTGTGCGGCGTGCGTTCACCAGAGAGATACGGCAGAAACAGCGGTGCCTGACGCAGCTGTTCCGCGCTGAGCTGTGCCATCTCGTCCATCAGCTGGCTTTCGGTGACCGACAGCAGATTGCACAGCCAGCGCAGACAGCTGGCGGCGCTGAGCATCACGCTCATCTGGTGCCAGCGTCCCGGCAGCGCATGGCAGAAAGCGTGCACGCCGGATTGCGGATCGGCACGCAGCCGATCGTTAACCACAAAAATCACGCCTGACGTGCCGAGCGAGATAAAGGCATCGCCCGCATTAACCGCACCGACGCCCACCGCCGACGCGGCATTATCACCGCCGCCGCCGGCCACGCTCACCGTGGCGGCTAAGCCCCATTCGCTGGCCAGATCGGCGCGCAGCGTGGCGCTGACCGCGCTGCCCTCAACCAGTTCGGGCATCTGTGCGCGCGTCAGCCCGCTAATTGCCAGCAGTGCGTCAGACCAGTCGCGCTGCGCCACGTCGAGCCACAGCGTACCGGCGGCGTCCGACGGCTCGCTGACAAAGCGCCCGGTCAGACGCCAGCGCAGGTAGTCCTTCGGCAGCAGCACCTTGTCGATGCGGCGGAAGATTTCGGGCTCATGTTCCGCCACCCAGTGCAGTTTCGGCGCGGTAAAGCCGGGCATAATCAGGTTGGCGGCGATTTCCATCATCTGCGGATGCTGCTGGCGCAGCGCATCACACTGCGCCGCGCTGCGCGTGTCGTTCCACAATATGCACGGCCGCAGCACCTCACCGGCGGCATCCAGCAGCACGGCGCCGTGCATCTGACCGGAGAGACCGATGGCGCGGATCGCGGCCCACGCGTCCGGTGCCTGCTGGCGCAGCCCGGCGATCGCCTGACCACAGGCCTGCCACCAGCGCTCGGGATCCTGCTCCGCCCAGTGCGGATGCGGGCGCTGCACGCTGAGCGTGGCGTGATTCGACGCCATAATCTCGCCCTGCGGGTTAACGATCAGCGCTTTGAGTTCTGAGGTGCCAATATCAATGCCGAGATACATGCTGTGCGCTCCTTACACCGTCGCCGGCTGCAGCAGCTGCTGCTCTATGGCGTCTACGCTGCGCGTCACCAGCGCATGAAAAGCACGGTCATCGGCCAGTTCGGCAAACAGCGCGCGGTCGCTGAGGAAGGTTTGTAGCGCATTCTCGCCGCTCAGCTGCTGGCGCAGCGCGTCAGCATTGAGCACGCCATCCTGATACGCATACGGCAGCTGGTTACTGGCCCAGCGTTGCAGGAACAGGTAGAACAGCGCTGGCAGCACGGCGGTAGCGGTCGGTTCTGCGCCGCGCTGATAGCATTCGCGCAGCGTCGGCGTCACCATGCCGGGAATCTTCGACAGTCCATCGGCACCAACGCGCTGGTTGGTGTCTTTGATGTAGGGATTGCTAAAGCGCGCCAGCACCACATCGCGGTAATCCGCCAGATCGAGCGGGCTGGGCGACAGTGACGGGATCACGTCCTGCGTGATGTAGTCGTACGCCAGCTGATAGATCGCGGG
This sequence comes from Pantoea sp. Pa-EAmG, assembly GCF_030024295.1. Taxonomy (NCBI): domain Bacteria; kingdom Pseudomonadati; phylum Pseudomonadota; class Gammaproteobacteria; order Enterobacterales; family Erwiniaceae; genus Pantoea; species Pantoea sp. Pa-EAmG. Next base: position 5,330 of record NZ_JASEWO010000046.1, on the reverse strand, counting down.
CTGACGCGTGCTGTCATCAATGTAGTCATGGCCGGTGAGCGTGCCGGCCCAGGCAATCGCTGCGTGCGTGGCATTGAGAATGCGGATTTTCGCCTCTTCCCACGGTAGCACCGACGCCACCAGCTCCACGCCCACCTTTTCCAGCGCCGGGCGTCCGGCGATAAAATCATCCTCAATCACCCACTGGATAAACGATTCCGCCATCACCGCCGCGCCATCGTCTTTGCCGGTGGCCGCTTTGACGCGTTCGGCAACATCCGGCGTGGGGCGCGGCGTGATGCGATCCACCATGGTGTTTGGCGAAGTGGTGTTATCGCGCACCCAGCTGGCCAGCGCACTGTCGCCCTGCGCGGCGAGAAACGCCAGCATGCCGTGACGGAAACGTTCGCCGTTGTGACGCAGGTTGTCGCAGTTGAGCAGCGTGACCGGCGCACCGCCGCTGGCCACGCGCTGGCGCAGAATGCGGGTCAGCGCGCCGTAAATAGTGCGCGCCTCACCATGGAGATCGGCCTGAATATCCGCCTGGCTGAGATCGAGTTCATGCGCCGGCGTCAGGTAATAACCCGCTTCGGTCACGGTAAAACCGATCACTTTTGTCTCAGCGCTGGCGCCCTGCGCCACCAGCGCGCTGATCTCTGCGTCCCACGGCAGAATGGTGCGCAGCGAAGTAATGGTTTCATACGCGCGCTCGCCCTCCGGCGTTACAGTTTCCAGTACGTACTCGCCGTTTTGCGTCTGCAGCTGGTTGAGCAGCGCTACCGCATCGCCGCGGATGTTGCCGAGCGCGATGCTCCAGCTGTCATCGCCCTGCTGGCGCAGCTGGTGCAGATACCACGCCTGATGCGCGCGGTGAAAAGAGCCTGCGCCGATATGCATCCACACTGATTTCGTCGTCATAGTTGCCTCGAAATAAACATTTGCCACAATGGAGGGCATTTGCCCGATGAGGCGTAGCATAGTCGCCGCCGGGGCGATCGTTCTGCGAGATCCATCACATTTAATACTTTTGCTCTTTTTTAGGGCTTTTGCTCAGTTAACGCTTCAGGGGCAAGACGCGATAAACTGGCGCATCGGAGTTTGACGGAACAAGGCGATGAGCAGAGAAGAGAAGAAGCAGGAGCTGGCAGCGCGGGCAGCGTGGATGTATTACGTGGCGGGCGTCACGCAGCAGGAGATTGCGCGCGCGCTGGGCTTATCGCGGCAGGTGGCGCAGCGGCTGGTCTCCAGCGCGCGTGAAATGGGCATGGTCAGCGTGAAGATCGACCATCCGGTTACGCACTGCCTGCATCTGGCGCGCGAGATCGAACAAAAGTTTGGTTTGACGCTGTGCCGCGTGGTGCCGTCAGCCGGGCTGGATGATGAGGCGATTCAGCAAATGCTGGCGGTGGAAGGCGCGGCGGTGATGGCGCAGTTTATCAACGAAGAGACGCCGCAGGTGTTTGGCATCGGTTCCGGCAAAACGCTGCGCTCAATGATTGATGCGCTGCCGTGGGTTGAACGGCCACAGCATCAGTGTGTGTCGATGATCGGCGCGATTGCGCGTGACGATTCCGGTACCCGCTACGACGTACCGCTGAAAATGGCGGAGAAGATGCAGGGCAAATATTTCTTCATTCCGGCGCCGCTGTATGCTGACACGCCGCAGGATAAGACGATGTGGGTGCAGCATCAGGTCTATCAGCGCGTCACCCAGCGTGCGCTACAGGCGAACGTGGCGTTTGTCGGCATTGGCGAAGTAATGCCGGGCTGCCCGCTCAATGCCGAAGGCTTTATCACCGATGCGCAGGTAGAAGCGCTCAACGCGCGCGGCGTGGTAGGTGAAATGCTGGGGCATTTTTTCAATCGGCAGGGAGAGCGGGTGTACGGCGAAACCGATGAGCTGCTGACCAGCGTGCTGCTGGAGAGCCAGACGCAGCGCAATATCATTGGCTTTGCCGGCAGCGCGCGCAAATACGCAGCGATTCACGCCGCGCTGCACGGCGGCTGGATCTCCGGGCTGGTGACGGATGAAGACACCGCGCTGAAACTGCTGAATGATTAATTAAAAATTTCTGTGATTCGTCGCGGCGCGCTGTATCGCGTGGATTTGTCCGCCGCATCGCCGGGAAACGCGCAGTACATTGCGCCGCTACGGTTCAGAAACCTATTTCAACGATCCCTTCAAAAACTGCTGCAGGCGCGGGCTTTTCGGGTTGCCGAACAGTTCGTCTGGCGCGCCCTGCTCTTCGATTTTGCCCTGATGCAGGAAAATCACGTGGTTGGATACGTGACGGGCGAACTCCATCTCGTGCGTTACTACCACCATGGTTTTGCCCTCTTCGGCCAGCTTCTGCATGATGCGCAGCACTTCGCCTACCAGCTCCGGATCGAGCGCCGAGGTCGGTTCGTCAAACAGCAACACTTCCGGCTCCATCGCCAGCGCGCGGGCAATCGAGACACGCTGCTGCTGGCCGCCTGACAGATGCACCGGGTATTTGGCACGCGCGCGCGCATCAATACCGACTTTATCGAGGTATTTAATTGCCCGCTCACGCGCTTCGGCTTTGCTCAGCCCCAGCACCTGAATCGGTGCTTCAGTGACGTTATCCAGCACCGTCATGTGGCTCCACAAATTAAAGTGCTGGAACACCATGGTCAGCCGGGTACGCAGCGAACGCAGCTGCTCCTTGTTGGCCACTTTCAGCTGGCCATCGGTGTCGCGCACCAGGTTTATCGCCTCGTTGTTAACCGCGATGGTGCCTTCACTCGGCTTTTCGAGGAAGTTGATGCAGCGTAAAAAGGTACTTTTCCCGGAACCGGACGAGCCAATAATGCTGATCACATCGCCGGCGTTGGCCTGCAGCGACACGCCCTTCAGAACTTCATGTTCACCGTAACGCTTATGCAGTTCGGTAACGCTTAATTTATTTTCAGCCATAGTCATACTCAGTGCGACGAAGAGGGTTTCACATGCGCGAGGAAGCGGCGCTCCGCAAGGCGGAACAGGCTAATCAGCACGTAAGAGATAATCAGGTACAGCACCGCAGCGATGCCGAACGCGGTGAACGGCTGATAGGTCGCCGAGTTGATATCGCGCGCGATTTTTAGCAAATCCGGCACGGTGGCGGTGAACGCCAGCGCGGTGGAGTGCAGCATCAGAATCACTTCATTGCTGTAGGCGGGCAGCGCGGTGCGCAGCGCCGACGGCAGAATGATGCAGCGGTAAAGTTTAAACGGCGAGAAACCATAGGCGCGCGCGGCTTCGATTTCACCGTGTGGCACGGCGCGAATGGCACCGGCAAAAATCTCGGTGGTATAAGCACAGGTGTTCAGGGTAAATGCCAGCAGCGTACAGTTCAGGCCGCTGCGGAAGAAGGCGTTCAGCAGCTCGGAGCCTTTCACCACCTCCAGCGTGTACATGCCGGAATAGAACACCAGCAGCTGCACATACAGCGGCGTGCCGCGAAACACATAGGTAAACAGCCACACCGGCGTGGAGATATAGCGATTTGGCGACACGCGCGCGATGGCCAGCAGCACCGCAAGGCTGCCGCCAATTACCACGGAAAGAATCAGCAGCCACAGCGTGATGGCCACGCCGGTAAAACGGTAACCGTCGGTCCAGAGCAGTTGTTTCCAGTACTCCTGAATAATCTCGATCATAACTCTGCCCTTTTCACCCCTACCGAGTAGCGGCGTTCAAGCCACCACAGCACGCCGTTGGACAGCGTGGTAAACACCAGATAAATCACCCCGGCAACAATCGCGAAGTAGAACGGTTGCCAGGTACTTTTGCCAGCCAGCTGCGTGGCTTTTACCACATCTTCAAGGCCGAGCAGCGACACCAGCGCGGTGGCTTTCAGGATCACCTGCCAGTTGTTGCCGATGCCGGGCAGCGCAAAGCGCATCATCGCCGGGAACAGAATGCGACGGAAAGTTTGCGAGCCGGTAAAGCCGAAGGCGGTGGCGGCTTCAATCTGCCCTTTCGGCACCGCGAGAAACGCGCCACGGAAGGTTTCAGTGAAGTAAGCACCGTAGATGAAGCCGAGCGTAATAATACCGGCCACCATCGGGTCGATATCAAACTGCGCCATGCCGAGCGCATCGGTTACGGCGTTGAGGGCAATCTGCAGACCGTAAAAGATCAGCAGCATCAGCACCAGGTCGGGCACGCCACGGATGAGCGTGGTGTAGCCTTCAAAAATCATCGCCAGCGGGCGATTGCGGGAGAGTTTGGCGCCGGCCCCTATCAGGCCCAGCACCACGGCCAGTACCACCGAGCTGAGCGCCAGCTCAAGGGTCACCAGCGTGCCTTTGAGAATTACTTCAGAATAGCCATAAAACATGGGTTCGATCCTGTCGTGAGGGAAATAAACAAACGCTGTCCAACAACACACGGACAGTCCTGACCAGGATGTGAATCACGGAAGGATGGTGGCAAGCGTATGAACTCCGGGAGTTTACATAAGTAAGCGCCCGGAGTGAATAGTTATGACCCACGTTAGCGTGACTCAATACACCCGTTCAGGAACAGGAGTCTTAATCGCCGTAAACGTTGAAATCAAAGTACTTCTTCGCAATCTTGTCGTAGGTACCGTCTTTGCGCATGTCGTTAAAGGCTTTGTCAATGGCAGCTTTCAGATCGGCGTCATCTTTACGCAGGCCCATACCGGTGCCGACGCCAAAGATTTTGTCATCTTTCACCGCAGGACCGGCGAACGCGTAGTTTTTCCCGACCGGCTGCTTAAGGAAGCCTTCGCTCGCCTGCACTTCATCCTGGAACGCCGCATCAATACGGCCAGCGTTCAGGTCCTGATACACCAGATCCTGGTTGGCATACGGCGTGACGGTCACCCCTTTTGGACGCCAGTATTCATTGGCGTAGGTTTCCTGCGTGGTGCCCTGCAGCAGGCCGATGTTCTTGCCCTTCAGCGACTCAATGGTCGGCTGCAGTTTAGACCCCTTCGGCGCCACTAAACGCGCGTTCGCTGCATACAGTTTTTCCGAGAAGGCGATCTCTTCCTGACGTTTCTCGGTGATCGAGAGTGAAGAGATGATGGCGTCGATCTTCTTCGCTTTCAGCGACGGGATCAGCGCATCGAAATCACTTTCCACATAAGTACATTTGGTCTTGATACGCTTACAGATCTCGTTGGCCAGGTCGATATCAAAGCCAACCAGCTGGCCCTGCGCGTTCTTGGACTCAAACGGCGGGTAAGTTGGATCGGTCCCGATGCGCAGCGACTGCGGTACCGCTGCGAACACGCTCGCAGCGCCGGACATAGCCAGCATCAGAGAAAGAGCCAGAACTCGCTTTTTCATAGGTAACCCTCAAGTGAAGTGCTTATTGT
>NZ_JASEWO010000258.1:0-4436 GCF_030024295.1 Pantoea sp. Pa-EAmG | reverse complement strand
ACATGGTACGCGAGCGTATCGAAGGTGTAGAATTCTTCGCTGTAAACACCGACGCGCAAGCGTTACGTAAGACAGCGGTTGGCCAGACGATCCAGATCGGGACCGGCATCACCAAGGGTCTCGGTGCGGGTGCAAACCCGGAAGTGGGTCGTACCTCAGCTGAGGAAGATCGTGAAGCACTGCGTTCTGCGCTGGAAGGGGCAGACATGGTGTTTATCGCTGCTGGCATGGGCGGCGGTACCGGTACCGGTGCAGCGCCAGTCGTGGCAGAAGTAGCAAAAGATTTGGGTATCCTGACCGTTGCGGTGGTGACCAAGCCCTTCAACTTCGAAGGCAAAAAGCGTATGGCTTTTGCTGAACAGGGTATCGCTGAGCTGTCTAAGCATGTCGATTCACTGATCACCATCCCGAACGACAAGCTGTTAAAAGTGCTGGGTCGCGGTATCTCTCTGCTGGATGCCTTTGGTGCAGCCAACGACGTACTGAAAGGTGCGGTGCAGGGTATCGCCGAGCTGATTACTCGCCCAGGCTTGATGAACGTTGACTTCGCGGACGTGCGTACCGTGATGTCAGAAATGGGTTACGCCATGATGGGCTCCGGCGTGGCGTGCGGTGAAGACCGTGCCGAAGAAGCAGCCGAAATGGCGATCTCCAGCCCACTGCTGGAAGATATCGATCTGTCTGGTGCGCGCGGCGTGCTGGTCAACATCACGGCGGGCTTCGACCTGCGTCTGGATGAGTTCGAAACCGTGGGTAACACTATCCGCGCCTTCGCCTCTGACAACGCGACCGTGGTCATCGGTACTTCTCTGGACCCAGAGATGAACGACGAACTGCGCGTGACCGTCGTTGCAACCGGTATTGGCATGGACAAGCGTCCAGAAATTACGCTGGTGACCAACAAACCGGCTTCGCAGCCAGTGATGGATCATCGCTACCAGCAGCACGGCATGGCGCCGTTGCCGCAGGAGCAGAAGCCGGCAGCGAAAGTGGTCAACGACCAGCCAGCATCGTCCAATAAAGAGCCAGATTATCTTGATATTCCAGCCTTCCTGCGTAAGCAGGCAGACTAAGAATATCCTGAGAATTGGGATTCTCCGCTCTTTGTGCTAAAGTATTCGCCCGCCGGTAATTTATACTGGCGGTCGGATGGGTAATATTGCGAGATAATGCGATGATCAAACAAAGGACATTAAAACGTATTGTTCAGGCGACAGGTGTCGGTTTACATACCGGCAAGAAAGTCACGCTGACCTTACGCCCTGCGTCGGCTAATACCGGGGTCATCTATCGTCGCACTGACTTGAATCCACCGGTTGATTTCCCGGCTGATGCAAAATACGTGCGCGACACCATGCTGAGTACCTGCCTGGTGAATGATGAAGGCGTGCGTATATCGACGGTTGAACACCTGAATGCTGCATTGGCAGGCTTGGGTATCGACAACATTATTGTTGAAGTCGATGCGCCCGAAATCCCAATTATGGATGGCAGTGCCGCGCCTTTTGTCTACTTGCTGATGGATGCAGGCGTCGAAGAGCTGAACAGTGCGAAGAAATTCGTACGCGTTAAGCAGACGGTGCGTGTTGAAGATGGCGATAAGTGGGCCGAGATCAAACCTTACAACGGTTTCTCACTCGACTTTACTATCGACTTCAAACATCCGGCAATTGACTCAAGCTCGCAGCGTTACCAGTTAAACTTCTCGGCTGAGGCGTTTGTTCGCCAAATCAGTCGTGCGCGCACCTTTGGTTTTATGCGTGAAATCGAATATCTGCAGTCTAAAGGCCTGTGCCTGGGCGGTAGCTTAGATTGTGCGATTGGTCTTGATGATTTCCGCGTACTCAACGAAGACGGTCTGCGCTTTGAAGATGAGTTCGTTCGTCACAAAATGCTGGACGCGATCGGCGATCTGTTTATGTGTGGCCACAACGTGATTGGCGCATTTTCTGCGTTTAAATCAGGCCATGCGTTAAACAATAAATTGCTGCAAGCGGTACTGGCGAAGCAGGAAGCCTGGGAATGGGCGACCTTCGAAGACGAAGCTGAACTGCCACTGGCATTCAAAGCTCCAAATTTAGTTCTGGCGTAAGTCAGTCATAAAAACGGCAGTTTCCCTGACACCCTCTCCGGTCAGTGGAAGCTGCCGTTTTTTATTGCCTGTTTTTTATTCCTGCAAGACCGCTCTCAATTCTCTGCTATCACTGGCGAAAGCCTGTACAAATAAACGTGAAATCCCCCGTAAGCCCTTTAATCACTGGTGTCCTGGCCCCACATAAGTGCTATTATCTGGCGCTCATATGAGCAGGTTCGCGGATAACCGCAACGGCTTCATTACTTTATTTAACTGTGGACAGGTTGTGATCGGGATTTTCTCACGCTGGCGACAATTAGGCAGACGCTACTTCTGGCCTCATCTCTTGTTAGGGATGGTGGCGGCCAGTTTGGGCTTGCCTGCCTGTGCGCAAAGTGCGGAGTCCACGGCGACAGACTCGCCCATCAGCAGCCTGTTTGTTGGCAATGTTGTTCATTTCGATCATTTAATCCGTCTGCAGGAAAGTGCGCGTCGACCAAATTTCAATGTCGATTACTGGCATCAGCATGCCATTCGCACGGTCATTCGCCACCTCTCATTTAGCATGACGCCACCAGCAGAAGCGGAAGAGAGTCATACAGTCCCGCTGGCGGCACAAAAGCTGGCGTTAATCGATTCGCTGCAGGCGCTACTCACATCGCCAGCTCAACCCGCTATTGCATTAGAGCCGCAGGAAACGCTGCGTCATCGCGAACCTCAAATTCACACTTCTGCTGACTGGCAGGCTGCTATTCATGGCATCCGCGCCGGGCCTGCCATTGCTTAACAGTAACGATTTTCCACATCCTGTTTTAGATTTTCCAGTCCGCATGAATGCGGCTGAATTGAGAAAAATTTATCATGTTAATCAAATTGTTAACCAAAGTCTTTGGCAGCAGTAACGATCGTACCCTGCGTCGTATGCGCAAAATCGTCGATGTCATCAATAAGATGGAGCCGGATTTCGTCAAGCTCTCGGATGACGAACTGAAAGCCAAGACCGACCTGTTCCGTGAACGCCTGAAGAAAGGTGAAAGCCTTGAAAGCCTGATTCCTGAAGCCTTTGCCACGGTGCGTGAAGCCAGTAAACGTGTGTTTGGTATGCGCCACTTCGATGTACAGCTGATTGGCGGCATGGTGCTGAATGAGCGTTGCATCGCCGAGATGCGTACCGGTGAAGGTAAAACCCTTACGGCAACACTGCCGGCTTACCTGAACGCATTGAGCGGTAAAGGCGTGCACGTGGTCACGGTGAACGATTACCTGGCTCAGCGTGATGCCGAAAACAACCGTGCACTGTTCGAGTTCCTGGGTCTGTCTATCGGTATCAACCTGCCAAACATGCCTGCGGTGGCGAAACGCGCTGCCTATGCTGCGGATATCACCTACGGTACTAACAACGAATACGGCTTCGACTACCTGCGCGACAACATGGCATTCAGCCCGGAAGAGCGTGTACAGCGTAAACTGCACTACGCGTTGGTGGATGAGGTGGACTCCATCCTGATCGATGAAGCGCGTACGCCGTTAATCATCTCCGGTCCTGCTGAAGACAGCTCCGAGCTGTACACCAAAGTGAATAAAATCATTCCTCACCTGGTACGCCAGGAGAAGGAAGACTCAGAAACCTTCCAGGGTGAAGGCGATTTCTGGGTCGATGAGAAAGCACGTCAGGCTCACATGAGCGAGCGTGGTCTGGTAAAAGTTGAAGAGCTGCTGGTGAGCCAGGGCATTATGGAAGAAGGTGAGTCACTTTACTCGCCAACCAACATCATGCTGATGCACCACGTGACGGCTGCACTGCGTGCGCATGCGCTGTTTACCCGCGATGTCGATTACATCGTAAAAGATGGCGAAGTGATCATCGTTGATGAGCACACTGGCCGTACCATGCAGGGTCGTCGCTGGTCTGATGGTTTGCATCAGGCTGTTGAAGCCAAAGAAGGCGTGGAAATCCAGAACGAGAACCAAACGCTGGCTTCCATCACCTTCCAGAACTACTTCCGTATTTACGAAAAACTGGCCGGTATGACCGGTACTGCTGATACCGAAGCATTTGAATTCAGCTCGATCTATAAACTCGATACCATCGTGGTGCCAACTAACCGTCCGATGGTGCGTAAAGATATGGCTGACCTGGTCTATATGACCGAGAAAGAGAAGATCGACGCGATCATCGAAGACATTCGTACTTGCACTGCGAAAGGCCAGCCGGTGCTGGTCGGTACCATTTCGATTGAGAAATCAGAGGTGGTCTCTAACGAACTGACGCGCGCGGGTATCAAACACAGCGTACTGAACGCCAAATTCCACGCCAGCGAAGCGGATATCGTGGCACAGGCAGGTCAACCAGCTGCAGTCA
>NZ_JASEWO010000257.1:0-4449 GCF_030024295.1 Pantoea sp. Pa-EAmG | reverse complement strand
ATATTTGCCAGAAAGGTAAGCTGCAGGTCACGATTAATCGCGCTGCAAACCATCATATTTAGCTATCACTCACAGGCTCACCACAGAATATGGTGTGCGCGCCGGGAAACTCCGCCCTGACCAGCACGATTGGTTATTTCAGCCGCTGCGCCTTTTGACAGTCACATACTCTAACGCTACGCTTAATTGCAAGGATATATGTCGCAAACTTGCGTAAAGATAAAATATTTCCTAAGGTGACCGCCTTTCAGCCTCTTATAGCTTTCATTTCCCTTTGTGAAGTGCCGGCTGCGAAAGCTATAAGATCGCTCCAATTTTACTCATGGGGAGTTTATGAGCACCGGAACGATGACCAATAAACCTGATTTGACCGTTGACGATATTACCGTCATTGACAACAAATTATTGAAACGCGCCGTCAGCGCCGCAGCGCTGGGTAATACCATGGAGTGGTTTGATTTCGGCGTTTATAGTTACCTTGCCGTGATTATCGGCCAGGTATTTTTCCCGGACGCCAGTAATACCGCGCAGCTTATTGCGTCGTTTGGTACTTTTGCGGCCGCGTTTTTAGTGCGCCCGATTGGCGGCATGGTATTTGGTCCACTCGGCGATCGCTTTGGCCGGCAGAAAGTGCTGGCCTTTACCATGATTATGATGTCGATTGGTACCTTCTGTATTGGCCTGATTCCCAGCTATGCCAGTATCGGTATTGCCGCGCCGATCCTGCTGTTGCTGGCGCGTCTGGTGCAGGGCTTTTCCACCGGCGGTGAATATGGCGGTGCCGCCACCTTTATTGCGGAATACTCCACCGACAAACGCCGCGGCTTTATGGGCAGCTTCCTGGAGTTTGGTACGCTGGCCGGTTATCTGCTGGGCGCCAGCCTGGTGACAGGTATGATTGCGCTGCTGCCGCATCAGGCGATGATGGACTGGGGCTGGCGCATTCCGTTCTTCCTGGCCGCGCCGCTGGGGCTGTTTGGCCTGTATATCCGCCTGAAGCTGGAAGAGACCCCCGCGTTTAAAGAGCATATGGATAAGCGTGAAGAGGCCGAACATAACAAGCCGCAGCTCACGCTGTGGCAAATGCTGCGCACGCAGAGCAAGCCACTATTAAAGTGTATTGGTCTGGTGCTGCTGTTTAACGTGTCTAATTACATGCTGACCGCCTATATGCCAAGTTATTTAACCGGCATTCTGGGGCTGAGCGAAATATCCGGTCTGCTGCTGGTGATGGTGGTGATGTTTATCATGATGCCGCTGACCTTAATGTGGGGCCATTTTACCGACCGCATCGGCCGTAAACCGGTGATTGGTTTCGGCGCGCTGGGATTATTGGTGCTGGCGATTCCGGCATTCATGCTGATTGGTTCTGGCAACATGCTATGGGTATTTGCCGGTCTGGCTGTGCTGGGCTTACTGCATACCTGCTTTAGCGGCACCATGCCAGCAACATTACCGGCACTGTTTGTCACCGATATTCGTTACAGCGCACTGGCTATCGGCTTTAATTTGTCAGTCTCGCTGTTCGGTGGCACCACACCGTTAATTACCGCATGGCTGGTCGACACTACGCACAATACCATGATGCCGGCGTATTACATGATGGGTGCCGGCGTGATTGGTTTGTTAACGGTATTAACGCTGAGTGAGACAGCGCGTAAGCCACTGAAAGGTTCATCCCCTGCGGTGGCGACCAAAGCCGAGGCGCATAAACTGATTGATAAACTGCGTAAACAGCGCAGCCGTAAAAAACAGCAGCCAGCATAATCCCCGCTGATATTCACGTCAGGTGCGCTCAATGCGCACCTTTTTTGTGCCCTGCGTCAGACTTATAGCTCAGATAATCGCCCCGGGCTGCGCTAGACTGTCCCTCTCTGACTGTTTTTTACTCATTAAGGGATAATGATGTCATCTGCAGTGGCTGCCGCCGTTAATCAAAAGCGCGTACTGATTGCCGGATCCGTCGGCAATTTTATCGAGTGGTATGAATTCGCCGTGTACGGTTTCATGGCCACGCTGATCGCTAAACATTTCTTCCAGCTGAAAGGAGAAAGCGCCCTCACCAGCCTGATCCTCACCTATGCGGCCTTTGCGGTGGCGTTCTTTTTTCGCCCGTTAGGGGCAGTACTGTTTGGCCGCCTGGGCGATCGCTATGGCCGTAAACCGGTGCTAATCGCGGTGCTGGTATTGATGACGCTGGCCACCGTCGCCATCGGTCTGGTCCCGGTTTATGCCAGCATTGGCGTGGCTGCGCCGCTGCTGATTACACTGCTACGCATTTTGCAGGGACTGTTTGCCGGCGGAGAATACGGCGGCGCGGTCTCGCTGATGACCGAATCGGCGCCGCCCGGCAAGCGCGGATTTTATGGCGCGTGGCAGTCGCTGACGGTGGCGCTCGGACTGCTGGCGGGCGCGGGCGTGGTGGCAGTACTGCCGCTGCTGCTGGGAGACGCCGCCATGAACGCCTGGGGCTGGCGCATTCCTTTCCTGCTGGCGTTGCCGCTCGGCGGGGTGGCGCTGTGGCTGCGCAGCGGCCTCGACGAATCACCGCAGTTCAGCCAGACACCGGCGGCACCACAACAGCAGGCATCGCTGGGTGTCACGCTACGCGCTATCGTGCTGGGCATTGGGCGGTTAATGGTATGGTCAGCCGCCGGTTATACCTACCTCGTAATCATGCCCACCTATCTGCAGGCAGCGCTGCATACCGGCTTTAATCAGGCGCTGCTGATTGCGGTGATCTCTAACCTCGGCTTTGCCGCCACCATCCTGCCGGCCGGCATACTCAGCGATCGCTATGGCCGCCGCACAGTAATGCTGCTGGCGACGTTTTTGCTGCTGGTGCTGGCTTTCCCGCTGCTGAAAGTGTTGCAGCATCCGGAAAGCGGTATGGCGATCAAAGCGCTGGTGGTGTTTATCGCCGGTGCGCTGGTGGGCATGCTGGCCGGACCGGGACCGGCGATGCTGGCCGAGATGTTCCCGACCCGCGTGCGTTACACCGGGCTGGGGCTGGCCTATTCGCTCTCCAACGCGCTGTTTTCCGGCTGCGCAGGTCTGATCATTACCGGCCTGATGAAGCAAACCGGCAATGCCGACATTCCCGCCTGGTATGTGATGGCCACCGCCGTAGTGAGTTTTATCGCGCTGCTTTCGCTCAATAAGGACGATCACCGCAGACCCCTTTAATATCATGCTGCTTCATTCCTGCCCCTCATGCGATGCAGCCTTGCCAGGGTGAGCGCTCGCCCTCACCCGTATTGGCGCCGCCGGTTAGTCTGTTGACAATCAGCCCGATTAATAGTTGTATTATACAACCTTATAACCACTGGGCGTTTGTACCATGACCACTGAATCGTTAGTTAATCAGATACGTTCCGCCTCCCGACTGATGGTACGTGAACTCGGGTTTATGCGCCCGACGCTGGCGGCAACGGACTATTCGCCTTCTGCTGTCCACACGCTGCTGGAGATGGAAACCCAGGGCACAGTGACGGCTGCACAGTTAGTGGACTTGCTCGGTCTGGAAAAATCGAGCGTCAGCCGCATGCTGGCCAGACTGGTGGCGGCTGGTGAAGTGCAGGAAATCGCTGACGGCAGTGATGCCAGGATTAAAAGGCTGAAACTGACTGCGCAGGGGATGGCTACCGTTGCCAGAGTCAATCAGTACGCGGCACAACGGGTGCTGGCCGCGCTGGCCGGGCTTGAACCGGCACAGCAGCGCACGGTAGCGCAGGGACTGAGCGCTTATGCTGACTCCGTGCGCCGCTGTCGGACCGGCACGCAGCCCCTTCCCTCAGGTGCCATCGACATCGTCAGCGGTTACCGGCCCGGGATGATCGGCCGCATCGCCGAAATGCACGGCCGTTACTATGCCCGGCATCATCAGTTTGGTCACTATTTTGAAGGCAAAGTCGCCAGCGGGCTGGCAGAGTTTGCCGGACGGCTGGGAAGTGAGCGCAATCAAATCTGGCTGGCAGTGCATAACGATAATATTGTCGGTTCAGTGGCGATTGACGGAGAGGATCTTGGCAATAATCAGGCCCATCTGCGCTGGTTTATTCTTGACGAGACGTGTCGCGGTAGCGGCATCGGGCGACGCTTGCTTCATGAGGCTGTGGCGTTCTGCGATCGTCAGCGCTTTAGCGCAACGCAACTGTGGACCTTCAGTGGGCTGGATGCGGCCAGACGACTCTACGAGCAGGCAGGCTTCACCCTGACGCGCGAGTGGCAGGGCGATCAGTGGGGCAAAATCATGACTGAACAGCACTTCACGCGATGATGGCCGGGAAAGATTATCAACGGCTGATGCACTGCCGTTTCACCACCGCGTCAGGCCAGAGAAATAGCCGGATTAATGCGGAAAAACAGGTTTGAATATGAATTTCGGGTTAAGTAATAAATGGCATTAAATAAACGCAAGCTGGATTTTAAAATTATCCGGCAAAAAAC
>NZ_JASEWO010000045.1:0-26736 GCF_030024295.1 Pantoea sp. Pa-EAmG | reverse complement strand
TACATTCCTTACAAAAGTTACAAAACTCTAACTATGAACTGAAACGCTTCAGCACCCCATAACGGTGCAATTCTGCAAGGAAAATCAATAAATAAGGTGATTATTCAGACGGTGACGAGCTGGCCAGCCAGCGCTGGTTAAACACCGATAACGGCAGGGCTTCAGCATATAAGTAGCCCTGCCCAATGGTAATTCCGCGCGCCAGCAGCCAGTCGCGCTGCTCGGCAGTTTCGACGCCTTCGGCTATCACGTCGAGGTGGATGATATCGGCAATCGCCGCCACGATGCGCACCATGGTGTCATCATCCGGCAGCGCGGCGACAAAACTGCGATCCATTTTTAGCTTATTAACCGGCAGCGCTTTGAACTGATGCAGGTAGTTGAGGTTGGAGTAGCCCATGCCGAAATCATCCAGCGCGACCGCCACCCCGGTTTGCTGCAGCGAGCGCAGCAGCGCCATCGCCTGTTCAGCATCGCCAATCTGCGCGGTTTCGGTGATCTCCAGCACGAAGTTACCCGGCGCAATGCGATGGCGCTCCAGTAGCCCCTGCAGATGGCTCACCACGCTGGCATCGCGCAGCTGTACTGCGGAGATATTCACGCTAAGCGGAAGATTGATGCCGTGGCGCTGCCAGCCAGCGATAATGCGGCACGCCTCTTCAAATACCCAGCGGCCGAGCGCGGAGATGACGCCAATCTCTTCGGCACTGGCGATGAACTCTTCAGATAAACCATAGCTGCCGTCCGGCATTCGCATGCGCAGCAGCGCTTCTGCGCCGGCCAGCTCGCCGGTGGCCATATTGATTTGCGGCTGCAGATAGAGCGCAAACTGGCCATCCTGCAGACCCTGCAGGATGTCGTGCTCCTGGGTTAAGCGCTTCTGCGCCCGCTCGGTCAGCGCCGGGTCAAAGAACAGAATCTGGTTTTTACCCTGATGGCGCGCCGACATCATCGCCGACGTGGCACGCGCCAGCTGTTCGCCAGCGGACACGGTGTTGTCATCGTGCAGCGCCAGGCCAATGCTGGCGTTGGGGCGCAGCTGCAGCTGATACAGGTTCACCGGCTGATTGATGCGTAGCATCAGGTTGCGCGCCAGCCGCATGGCGCGAAACGGGTTGTGCGCACGCTTCATCAATAGCGCAAAGTCGCTCGGTCCGGTCTGTGCCAGCAGCGTATGGTCATCAATGGTGCTGCGGATTTTTTCCACCAGCGTCAGCATCAGCGTATCGCGCTGCTCATCGCTCAGGACGCCATTGGCTTCCTGCAGGGTTTCGATGCGGATCACCATCAGCCCCCACGGCTGCTGGCTGTGGCGATGGCGGATGTGCTGATCAAGCAGCGCCAGAAACAGCGCGCGGTTGGGCAAATCGGTCACCGCGAAATGGGTGGTCAGCCGGCTCATCTCATCGTGAATCGACTCCAGCACCTGCTGATTGCGGTTGTAGCTGCGAATCAGCATGCCGATCTCATCGTCGCGATGATTGTGCGGCAGCGCCAGCTTATGAGTGAGAATGGCGGGCGGCGGCAGCTCCTGCAGCTCACGCGAAATATTACGCAGCGGATGCACGATCAGCCGGTTGATACACCAGCTGATCGCCACGGACAGAATCAGCGCCAGCAGCAGATAGGTGGTGATCATGGTGGACAGCGTGCTGAGCAGGAACTGATAAACGCGCGACGAATCAGCCTGCAGCACCAGATAGGCAATCGGCTTCGGCAGCCCGCTGCGCTCGACCGAATAGAGCGGCAGCGTAATCTGCACCGGCAGTTCGAATAGCCGGGCGACAAAGCGCGGCACCGGTTTCTCCGGCGCGAAGTCGGCGTGCAGCGCCTGGAAGGCGTTCGGCAGCACCACATCGGCGCGCGACAGAATGCCCGCCGGCTTAAGGGTATTCAGAATGCGTTCGGCCTGCGGGATATCGGCTTTGAGCACCGCTTCGGACAGCGGCTGGCGCACGGTATGCGCGACGTTCTCCATCTGCTGGGCGTAATCCACCCTGCGCTGCTGCACAAAATGGAATAACTGGATGACGATAAAAATACAGATGGTGACCAGCGCCACGGCGGACACGGTGGCCATCTGCTTTATCGTTAACGAACGACTGACGCGCAACAAAACCTCTCCTGGCCGCCGGGGGCCGTGACAGTTGCCGGAATGCGCAGCAAGTATATCCCAGGTCAGCATTTTTTTGCGCCGGGATAAAGGCGAAAATCACGCAACTGCCCCGCTTTGCGCGCTGTTTCAGCATTTTGTCAGCCATTAGCGGCGCAGAGACAAAACGGTGCGCGCCAGCCCGCACCGTTTGCCGCTCAGGTTTTACTGCGGATAGGCTACCCAGTCGCCGCCGTTAAGGCGAATCCACGGTTTGCCCTGATACATCATCACGACGGCGTTATCATTTTCCGACACCACCGGCGTCTGCGGCAGGTTATCCGCCAGCACCGACATGTTGACGTTCGGTGCGTTGAAGACCTGACCGTCCACCACCCGCGACACCAGTTCCGAGATGGCCAGCAGGCTGAGCGGCGTATCAATGGTCAGCGGCTGGCCCTGATGCGGGGCTTTCATGCCGACGAATTTGATGCCAACCGGCACGTGGGTGATCCCCGGGCTGGGAATATCGCGCAGCCCGGACATCTGCATTTTATCCCCCTGCAGTGCCGCACCGTGCTCCGGCACCACCAGTACCATCACCCGGCGTCCCGACTTCTCCAGATTGGTCAGGAAGGTATCGAGCTGGTCGAACAGCACCCGTGCGCGCGGCTGCCACTCGGCGGTGCGGGTGCTGCCCAGCTCGCGCGTACCGTCGTGCAGCGGAATCAGGTTGTAGAAGGTGGCGCTGCGCGCATCGCTGCTTTTGCTGCGATCATCAAGCCAGCGCTGCATCAGCTGCCCGTCGTTGTACACCGGCGAACCATCAAAAGACGTCAGCTCCGGCGCAATCCCGGCCTGCGACATCAGCGGCGCCTGCATGTTGCCGTCCTCGCGCAGCTCTTTGAGGTAGTTACCGAACACGCCGGTATGGTCCATCATCAGCTGCTGCTTAAAGCCCAGCTTCGCCAGATTATCAAACAGATAGCAGCGCTGGTCGGTGGCTTTATACAGGTTACTGTGTGAGGTCTGGCCGCAGCTGGCGCGCAGCAGGCGAATACCGGCCGGACCGCTGTAGCCGGTGGCGGAGTTGTAGTTGTTCAGCACGATATCAAAGTGCTTCCACAGCGGATGGTCACGCAGCTGCGCCACATCAATGTCCGACCACGCCAGCGAACAGATGTTGATCACCAGAATATCGAACGGCTGCGAATCGGCGGGCAGCGCATCAGGGAAGTGCGTGACGCGCTGGCGTTCGCTATCGTAAAAGCGATTCAGCCACGCGGTGAGGTTGGCGCTGGTGGGCGGCGCGCTTTGATCGAGTCCCGCCGCGGCCGGGCTGGCGGCCGGTTTGTCATTCAGCGCCACCGGCGGTGCGGCGGCTTTGCTGGGCAGCAGGCTGACCGCCGGGCCGGCGAGCGTCAGTACGTTCAGCCAGATCAGCGCCAGTGACACCAGCACGGTGACGCGAATCCACTGCGCCACGAACAGGTAAATCACCAGCAGCACAAAGGCCGCGCCGATCATCTCCCAGTTAATAAAGCGCTGCAGCAAATCCAGCAGATAGGCCGGCGAGAATCCCGCCACCTGGCTGCCCTGGCTGAGCAGCGAGTTCAGACCCGGCAGCCAGGTATCGTGCCAGAACAGCGCGAAGCCAATCGGCAGCGAAACCCACTGGCGCAGACGATGCAGCCGCGCTGACGGCAGCGGAAACAGCAGCCACGCCAGAAACACCAGATTACTCAGTGCATGGAAGTTGAGATAGCCGTACCACAACAGACCAAATTTGATCAGAAAGTAAAAGTTCCAGCCGCCGAGGCCGCGCCAGCGCGCCGCGTGCAGCGTCGAAGGTGTGTTATCCATGTTTATCCGTTTTGGTCGATTGGCGTTGCCACTGCCCTTCCGATTTGAGGGCGCGGGCAGGTAACAGGCGCATCAGCAGGCTGGTGCTGCGCTGCGGCAGCCAGCGTCGCCACAGCGATTTCAGGAACAGCAAAATCAGTAACAGCAGGATCGCCACCTGCACACCATCCATCAGCGTCATACGTGCGGTTCCCCGAGGTCGATGATGATCGGCTGCGGCGTCTGAGGGCCGCGCGGCGCGGCCGCTGCCGGCGCGGCAGGTTGCGCAGCGGCCGGTACCATGAGCGGTTCGACCTGCGCCACCGGCGTCAGCTGCCGCACTTTATTCACCTCCGACAAAATCTGATTGTCGGCAAACCACACCATGCGGTTGCTGAACAGCTCGTCGTGCGGCAGGGAAAATATCGATTTCAGGGCAATGTCCAGGTCGTTAAAGCGGCAGGAAGAGAGGAATAAATAGAGCCGATCGTCAACCAGCGTCACCAAATCGCCAAAACGACGCGGTTTACACAGCGTCAGTACCTGCGGCGGCGACAGCTGCGGCACCGGGCGCAGCGCCACCATCAGCCCTTTGTCGTTTTCCGGCAGCAGCGTATTGTTCATCAACTGCTGTACCGCCGCACAGAAACGCTCCAGCGGCAAATAGCCTTTCTGCTGCAGCGGCTGTAGCGCCTGTACCAGCGCCGGCAGATCGGCCGGCACGTGGCGGGTAAACTGCTGGCCCTGCACGCCTTCCAGCGCGGTCAGCAAGCGCGACAGCGGCGCCGCCGTCGGGACAATGCTGTTAACGCCACACGCCAGCAGCAAACGTTCATCGCTGTAGCGCAGGCTGGTGCCAAGTTCCCGAACCACGATTTTCAGCGCGTTGCCGCGCGATCGCCGCAAACCATGGACCATGCTCGCCAGAGTCGGCACATCCTGATTATGGGCCAGGCTAAAGATGACCGTGGCGGCGTTGGCCTGCTGCCCGCGCGCATACACGCTCTCGTTATCGCTGAACAGTTGCCACTGCGCGGAAAGCGGCGGCGCCCCTTCCAGCACATCCTGCTGGGCCAGAAACTGGTTTTCATCATTGAGGCTCAGCGGCTGTGACGCGGCAGCTTCAGCCTGCGCAATAAACTGATTATCAATACAGTTCAGGCGGATAGCGCGGTCGGCCAGCAATTT
The DNA here is from genome assembly GCF_030024295.1 of Pantoea sp. Pa-EAmG. Classification (NCBI taxonomy): domain Bacteria; kingdom Pseudomonadati; phylum Pseudomonadota; class Gammaproteobacteria; order Enterobacterales; family Erwiniaceae; genus Pantoea; species Pantoea sp. Pa-EAmG. The sequence goes on along the minus strand of NZ_JASEWO010000045.1, from coordinate 21,614 downwards.
ATCGGCGGAGTACCACCAGTTAATTCGATATTGCCAGCTATCCTGCTGAAATTCTAAATGGGCGACACCATCAAGCTGACGAAAATAACGCTGCAGATGATTTCGCAGGGGAATAATTGCGGTTCCGCAGGTGATCATTAGCAGCGTCATTTGTTTTTTTAACAGAACCCGGCGCAAGCCTTTTATCCACACGGTCAGTTCATCCGGGGATAATTTGCTCCACAGCGCCGCCTGACTATAAAACATGACCAGACCGCTACGTTTATTCATTACGCGCGCCATATCGCTGGCCAGATGTTGCAGGCTGGCTTTATTGGCAGGCAGCGAAAATAAGGGAATACGCGCCGGACCGCCGGGCGGATCGGGCGTTAACAGCGCCTGCGGGGGTTCATCCGCGCTCACCAGCGTGGCCGCCTTTTGCTGGCTAACCACCTGACGTAACAGCGTTCGTGCGTCTTCGGGCCGCTGGCAGGTTATCCAGTAAAATCCCGGCGACTGCAGGGCGATTAATTCCTGTTGTACCTGCTGCAGGCCAAGCGTATAAAGATTTTTCATATTAGCGTCGCGATCTGTACAATCCAGGCTAGTTTAATATAGACGGCAACGATTGGAACTGCTGAAATAAAAAAAGCTGCGCACGCGCCAGACTGTTTGACTTTGCCGGGCCAGAAATCGCTGGCTGCGGTTTTATACGCGACAAGAAAAATATCACCCCTCTTTATCCGTTGTCGTTTCTTTGGTGGCAAAAAAGTAATGAAAACTGAAAATGCTTTTTCACTGATCGCTGTCGGCAGCGAAGATCAGGATGATATTAACGCCCTGAGTGCCGCCTTTTCACTGAAGGCGTTTCGCTATATTGATATTGCCCGTGAAGCGCGTCTGCAACAATTGCTGTCGCGCTGGCCGTTGTTGCAGGAATGCACGCAGGGACCGGAGTCACCACGCTAATGCCGGTTCTCGCCTTACAGGGGCTGCGCGGCGGGTGCGGCGCGACGGCACTCAGTGCCGCGCTGGGCTGGGCGCTAAACGCGCTGCAGCAGTCGGTGCTGCTTATCGACCTTTCACCAGCCAACCAACTGGCGGCCCACTTTAATCTGCCGCTCGACACGCCGCACGGCTGGCTGCGTGCGCAGCTGGATAACCAGCCGTGGCAGCACAGCGCGCTGCGCTATCAGCCGGGGCTGGATTTCCTGCCGTCTGGCACGCTCACGCATCAGCAGACCTTATCCTTAACCGCAGCGACAGCCGAAATTGCACAACCGCTGCTTAAGGCTTTGCCGGCCCTGAAACAGCGCTATCAGTGGATTATTTTCGACCTTCCGGCGGATCTGCTGCCGTGGCAGCAGGCGTTCATCCCGGCCGCCGATCGGCTGCTTCAGCTGTTAACGCTGGATGCCAACTGCCAGCTGCGCCTGCACCGCGCGCACTTTTCGCCGCAGACACTGTTTCTGATTAACCAGTTCAACGCCAACAGCCAGCTGCAGCAGGATCTGCATCAGCTGTGGCTGCGCTCGCTTAAAAACCTGATTCCACAGGTGATCCACCGCGATGAAGCGCTAGCGGAAGCGCTGATGATGAAACAGCCAGTGGGCGCCTGGCGTCCGCATGCGCTGGCCAGCGAAGAGATCAATACGCTGGCCAACTGGCTGCTGCTGCATGTTGCCGGAGGTGGCGCATGAATGCGCTGCGCTGGCTGCTGGTGCCGCAGGCCTCGCAGGCATTGCAGCAGCGCGCGCGCCTGGCGCGTCAGCACGGCGCCGGGCGGTTAACGGTCGCGCTGCATCTGCTGTGGTGCGTGCTCGCCTGGTCGCTGCTGCGGCTGGAAACGCCGGCGTGGCGGCGCGTGCTGCAGCAGCGTCAGCGCTACTTCCCGCATATCTCTCCGCTGCGCCCGCGTCCGCTCGATATTGTGCGCTATGCACTCCAGAGCCTGTGGCTGCTTATCATGCTGCCGCTGGACGGCAGCGCGCGCAGCGAGCGTAAACGTTTTAACGCCTTTGGCTCGCTGTTCCGCTGGCGCCAGCAGCTGTATCAATGGCTGGCGCAGCTGCCGGCGCGGCTGGAGCACAGCGGCGTGCCGCAGCGCAGCGAACGCTGGCTGCAGCGCCTGCCACGGCGCGTGCGTCAGTTGCTGTTCATCGTGGTGGCGATCGCCGCCAGCCTGCTGGCGCTGCTGTGCATCTCGCAGCCGTTTGATATTACTACGCAGTTTGTATTTGTGCTGCTGCTGTGGGCGCTGGCCATGCTGGTGCGCCGTATGCCGGGCCGGCTGGTGACCATCATGCTGATTGTGCTGTCGCTCACCATCTCCTGCCGCTATCTGTGGTGGCGCTATACGGAAACCCTCAACTGGGACGATCCGCTCAGCCTGACGTTTGGTCTGCTGCTGATTGGCGCGGAAACCTACGCGTGGACAGTACTGGTGCTGGGCTATTTCCAGACGCTGTGGCCGCTCAACCGCCAGCCGGTCTCCATGCCGCCGGAGATCGCCAGCTGGCCCAGCGTCGATATTCTGGTGCCGACCTACAACGAGCCGCTCAGCGTGGTCAAACCCACCATCTATGCTGCGCTGGGTATCGACTGGCCGCAGGATAAACTCAACATCTATATTCTTGATGACGGCACGCGCGAGGAGTTTCGCGAGTTTGCCGCCAGCGTGGGCGTCAATTACGTGGTGCGCCCCAGCCACGAACACGCCAAGGCCGGCAACATCAACCATGCGCTGAAAACCACCTGCCGCAGCGAATACGTGGCGATTTTTGACTGCGACCACGTGCCGACGCGCTCATTCCTGCAGCTCACCATGGGCTGGTTCCTGAAAGATCACCGGCTGGGCATGCTGCAGACACCGCACCACTTCTTCTCGCCAGACCCGTTTGAGCGCAACCTCGGCCGTTTCCGCCAGACGCCGAATGAAGGCTCGCTGTTTTACGGTCTGGTGCAGGATGGTAACGACACCTGGGATGCCGCCTTTTTCTGCGGCTCCTGCGCAGTGCTGCGCCGCAGCGCGCTGGATGAGATTGGCGGCATCGCGGTAGAGACCGTTACCGAAGATGCGCACACCTCGCTGCGACTGCACCGCCGCGGATACACCTCGGCCTACATCCGCATTCCTCAGGCTGCCGGGCTGGCGACCGAAAGTCTGTCAGCGCATATTGGCCAGCGCATCCGCTGGGCGCGCGGCATGGTGCAGATCTTCCGTCTCGATAATCCGCTGTTTGGCAAAGGGCTGAAGCTGGTACAGCGGCTGTGTTACGCCAACGCCATGCTGCACTTTCTTGCCGGTATCCCCCGGCTGATCTTTCTGCTGGCGCCGCTGGCGTTTCTGCTGTGCCATGCCTACATCATCTATGCACCCGCGCTGGCCATCGCCATCTACGTGCTGCCGCACATGGTGCATACCAGTCTGACAAACTCGCGCATCCAGGGGCGCTGGCGCCACTCGTTCTGGAGCGAGGTGTATGAAACCGTGCTCGCCTGGTACATCGCCCGCCCCACCACGGTCGCGCTGTTTAATCCGCACAAAGGCAAATTCAACGTGACCGCCAAAGGGGGCCTGGTAGAAGAGCGCCATCTCGACTGGGTGATCACCAAACCCTACATGCTGCTGGTGCTGCTGAACATTGCCGGTATCGGCATGGGCTTCTGGCGCATGGCGCACGGCCCGGCCAATGAGCTGCTCACCATCTGGGTCAGTCTGGTGTGGGTGGTTTACAACATGATTATTCTCGGCGGCGCGGTGGCGGTGTCGGTGGAAGCGCGTCAAATCCGTGAAGCGCACCGCGTGGAGATCGCCATGCCGGCGGCGCTGGCACGCGCCGATGGTCATATGCTGCCGTGCACGCTGCGCGACTACTCTGACGGCGGCGTGGGCGTCGAACTGCGCGAGCCGGATGCACTGCGCGAGAACGAAAGCGTCTCGCTGCTGCTGCGGCGCGGACAGCAGGAGTTCAGCTTCCCGTGCCAGGTACAGCGCGTATTTGGCCGCCGCGCGGGTATCCGCCTGCACCAGCTCTCCACCCGCCAGCACATCGAATTTATTCAGTGCACCTTTGCGCGCGCCGATACCTGGGCGCTGTGGCAGGACGGTTTTCCGGAGGATAAACCGGTGCAGAGCCTGGCGGACATTATGCTGCTCGGCTTCAAAGGCTATTTGCGGCTGGCGGAGTATGGTCCGGCACCGCTGCGCCGCCTGTTCCGTGGCCTGACCGCCGGACTGCACTGGCTGGCAACGCTGTTGCCGCACAACGTCCGTCCGCGACCGGCAACGCTCAACACTGATTTTACCTAAGCTGATGATATGACCATGACGAGAAAACTGAGTTGGTTCACCGCCCTGCTGCTGGGCACGGCGTCTCTGGCGCAGGCGGCACTTCCGGCGGCGCTTCCTGATGCACCGCCTGCGGCAACCTCTGCGCCGCTGCCCGACGTGAACCAACCGCTCGATGCCAGCGCCCCGCTGCGCGATAGCCAGCTGCTGTTTACCCAGGTGGCACCGCCGCCGGGTAGCATGACGCTGCGCGGCACCGTCCCTACCAGCCAGATTGAGTTCGGCGTGCGCAGCGACGAGGTGGTCACGCGCGCGCTGCTGACGCTCAACTACCGACCTTCGCCGGCGCTGCTGCCGACGCAGTCGCAGCTCAAGGTGTATCTCAACGATGAACTGGTGGGACTGGTCACCGTCACCGCCGATCAGCTCGGCAAAGAGAACCAGACGCAGCTGGCGATCGACCCGCGCTACATTAGCGACTTCAACCGCATCCGCCTGGAACTGGTCGGCCACTACGCCAACGTGTGTGAAAATCCGGCCAACAGCACCATCTGGCTGGATATCGGTAAAGCGAGCAAACTGGACCTGACGCTGCAGAAGCTGCCGCTGAAAAACGATCTCTCCCATTTCCCGGAGCCATTCTTTGACGCGCGCGACAACCGGCCGCTGCAGCTGCCGATGGTCTTCAGCGGCCAGCCGGATGTGCAGCAACAGCGTGCGGCAGGCCTGCTGGCCTCGTGGTTCGGTAGCCAGGCGCAGTGGCGCGGCCAGTCCTTCCCGGTGCTGTATAACCAGCTGCCGGAAGGACAGCATGCGGTGGTGTTCGCCACCAACGATCGCCGGCCTGACTTCCTGCAAACGCTGCCGCCGGTGGACAAACCCACCGTGGAAATGGTCAGCCAGCCGGACAATCCCTATCAGAAGATGCTGCTGATTCTCGGCCGCGACGATAACGATCTGATCACTGCAGTAGAGGGCATTGCGCAGGGCGAACTGCTGCTGCGCGGCGAGCGCGCCACCATCGACAGTGTGAAACTGCTGGCCCCGCGCCAGCCGTACGATGCGCCAAACTGGGTACGCACCGATCGCCGCACCACCTTTGGTGAACTGACGCAGTATCAGAACCAGCTGCAGGCTGATGGCCTGCAACCCAACCCGATTAGCCTGACGCTCAACCTGCCGCCGGATCTGTTCCTGGTGCGCGCACGCGGCATTGATATGGACCTGATCTATCGCTACACCTCACCGGTGCAGCAGGACGGCTCACGGCTGGCGGTGCATCTCAATAATCAGTTCATGCAGGATTATCCGCTGACCAGTAAAGATGGCGCGGGCCAGCAGCTGATGCGCATTCCGCTGATGCAGGGCCTGCAGGACAACAGCCGTCAGCTGACCATTCCGGCACTGCGTCTCGGTGTGGTGAACCAGCTGCGCTTTGATTTTGACTACGCCAATACCTTTATCGGCGGCACTGCCGATGGCCGCTGTGAAACCGTCACCCCCGTCGCGCATCATGCGGTGATCGACGATCGCTCCAGCATCGATTTCTCCGGCTATCGTCACTACATCGAAATGCCTTCGCTCGGCGCGTTTGCCAGCGCTGGCTTCCCGTTCAGCCGCTTCGCCGATCTGGCGCAAACCCTGGTGCTGGTGCCGGCAAAACCGGAGAGCGGCGAAGTCAGTACGCTGCTTGACGCGCTGGGGGCGATCGGCGCCCAGACCGGCTATCCGGCACTGCGCGTGCAAATGAGCGATGACTGGCGCAACGCCAAAGACCACGATGCCGATCTGCTGCTGATCGGCAGCATTCCGCCGGATCTGCAGGCGGACACGGCGATCAATCTGCTGGTGGATCGCACGCGCAGCACCCTCAACATGCCATCGCGCCCGGGCAGCGCGCCCAACGTGCCACTGTCAGCCAGCGAGCGCACCGCCGAAAGCCAGACCGGCATCAGTTCGCGCGGTCCGCTCGGCGCTCTGGTTGGCTTCCAGTCGCCGTTTCACGATCAGCGCAGTGTGGTGGCGCTGCTGGCTGACAGCCCGCGCGGCTGGGATTTGCTGAATGCAGCGCTGCGCGACAGCGGTAAGCGCGCGGCGATGTTCGGTTCCGTCAGCATCGTCCGGGAGTCCGGCGTCAACAGCGTGCGCGTGGGCGATACCTACTTTGTCGGGCATCTGCCGTGGTGGGAGCGGCTGTGGAATCTGCTGGCCACCCATCCGGTATGGCTGGCCGTGTGTGCCGTGCTGGTGGTGATCCTGTTCGCCCTGATGGCCTGGCGCCTGATGCGCATGGTGAGCCGTCGTCGCCTGGCTGAGCTGGATGACGATGAATAAGTTACCGCTTGCGCTGCTGATCGCCAGTGCGCTGGCCGGCAGCGTGGCGGCCGCGCCCGGTCCGCAGGTGGCGCCGGTAGCGTGGCTGCTGATGCAGATTCGTACCGGCGAATCCACCAACAAATACGATTTGGTGCAGCAGTCGCTGTACCGGCTGGAAAAAATCGATCCGGATAACCCGCAGGTGCTGGCGGCGCGCATTCGTATGGCGCTGCGTCAGGGCGATCAGGCCAAAGCGCAGCAGCTGTTCGATGCGTTGCAAAAGGCTGCGCCGGATGACGCCGCCACACGCGAATCTGCGGCAGGTTTGCGCCTGATGAGCCCCGAAGGGCGTCAGCAGCTGCAGCAGGCGCGGCTGCTGGCCACCGCCGGACGGCTGCCGGAGGCCAAAGCAGCGTGGGATGCGCTGTTTCACGGCGTCTTTCCCGATGTAAACACCGAACTGGAGTACTGGCGACTGGTGGCGCGCCTGCCGGGCCAGCAGCCGCTCGCCTGGCATCAGTTGCAGGCGCTGGAGCAGCGTTATCCGGGCAATATCGGCGTCGAGCTACAGCTGGCGCGCATGGCGTTTGATAATAATCAGCCGGATCAGGCGGTGACCCAGTTGCGTCAACTGGCCAACCGCGACGGCGGCCGCGATGCCGCGTCCGAACTGTGGCTGCAGCAGATCCAGAACCAGCCGGTAAGCGAGCGCAGCGTTGCCAGCCTGCAGCAGTATCTGCAGGTGTTCACCAGCGGCGATGCGCAACAGCGCGGAGCGGATGAGCTGGCGCGTCAGCAAAAAATGCTGGCCGATCCGGCCTTCCGCCAGCGCATGCGCGGCCTGGCGCTGGTCGAAGCTGGCGGCGGCGCGGCGGCAATCGGCGCATTACAGGCGGCGCTGAAGGCCAATCCGGACGACGCCGAACTGCTCGGTGCCATGGGCCAGGCACAGGCGCGTGCCGGTCACCGCGCCGCCGCCATCAGCTGGCTACAGAAAGCGATTCAGGCGGGCCAGGCCAGCACGCAAATCGGCAAGTGGCAGTCCCTGTTACAGACCAATCGTTACTGGCTGGCTATCGACAGCGGCGACGCGGCGCTGAAGCAGGGGGATTTGTCCGGCGCTGAGCAGCAGTACCGCAGCGCGCAGGCCATCGACAGCAATGATAGCTGGGCGCTCATCGGCCTCGGTGATGTGGCGCAGGCGCGTAAAAACAGCGCGTTAGCCCGGCAGTACTGGCAGCAGGCGCTGCGCCTTGACCGCAGCAACGGCACGGCGCAGCAGCGCCTGAGCAATTTACGTATTGAGAGCCTGCTGGCCGACGCAGACACGCTGGCGCAGCAGCAGCAATGGCCGCAGGCGGTAGCGAAATACCGTGAGGCGGCTCAGGCGCGACCGGATGATGTCTGGCTGGCCTGGCGGCTGGCCAGTGCGCTACGCAGCAGCGGTGACAACCAGGCAGGCGCCGCGGTAATGGCCGCGATGGTGCGCCAGCAGCCGCAGCAGCCAGCCGCGCTGTATGCCACGGCACTGTGGCAGTCATCCGGCGACGACGATGCCGCCGCACTGGCCACGCTGCACCGTTTACCCACCGCCCGCTGGGACAGCAACATGCATGAACTGGCGGATCGCCTGGCGCAAAACCAGGCGTTCGGGCGTGCCGGGGAGCTACGCGCCCGCGGTGATGAAGCCGCCGCCATCCGCTTGCTGCAACAGCAGCCGGTCTCGCCGCGCCGCGACATTACGCTGGCCGACTGGGCGCTGGAGCGGGGCGATGCCACAACAGCGCTGGCCGGTTATCAGCAGGTGCTGCAGCAGGACGCCAGCAACAACGATGCCGCGCTCGGCCGCATCGAGGCGCTGCTGGCGCTGCAGCGCACCACCGAAGCGCGCGCAGCGCTGCACAGCCTGCCGGACAGCGTGGCGCAGCAGAGCCTGAACAGCGGCCGGCGCGTGGCACTCGCCTGGCAAAACAGCGGCGATCTCCTCAAAGCGCAACAGTTGTTCAGCGTGCTGAAAACCCGCGCCGCCGCTGTCGCGCCGTCACAGGAAAAAGCGCTGGTGCTGCGTGATGCCGCGCGGCTGGAGAGACAGCAGCGTCAGCCCGCGCTGGCACAGCAGGATTACCGCGCGGCCATGGTCGCCAGCGGCATCACGCCAGCGCTGCCAGACGATAACGCCCGCTATACCCGGCTGACGCGCGCGCAGGCCCAGGACGACTGGCTGAAGCGCAGCATTCGCAGCGACGCCGCTGACCTGTATCGCCAGCAGGACACCACTGTGACGCTGGAACAGGACTACTCGCGCGATAAGGGCAACGGTGGCACCTCTGACTTTACCGCCCATACCACCATGCTGCAGGCGGAAACCCCGCTGGCCGATGGCCGCAGCTTTGTGCGCGTCGATCACGTACAGGTGTCTGCCGGAACATTTTCCACCACTGATGGCAGCCACAGTGAAAAGTTCGGCAGCTGTAACGACGCCAACGTCGGGGGCTGCCGGCGCGATTTCACCCAGCGGGACGAAGGCACCGCGCTGGGCGTCGGCTGGCACAACGATCGCTGGTCAGCCGATATCGGCACCACGCCGCTCGGTTTTACCGTCACTAACTGGGTCGGCGGCGTAAGCTGGAAAACTGACATCGACGATCTCGGGGTGACCTTTACCGCTTCACGTCGCCCAATCTCCAGTTCGCTGCTGGCTTACGCCGGCGCGCGCGATCCGGCCACTAACGGCGGCAAAAACTGGGGCGGCGTCGTCGCGACCGGCGGCGGCATCGGCCTGAGCTACGATCGGGGCGGCGCGCACGGGGTGTGGGCCGATCTCAGCGCCCATCAAATCAGCGGTGAAAACGTGGCGGACAACAGCCGCGAACGGCTGATGGCAGGCTATTACTACAAGCTGATCAATAGCGACAACCAGCGCGCCACCATCGGCCTGAACAGTATGCTGTGGCACTATCAGAAAGATTTGAGCGACTACACCTTTGGCCAGGGCGGCTATTACAGCCCGCAGCGCTACTTCTCGCTGGCGGTGCCGCTGACCTGGCGTCAGCGCACGGAAAACTGGTCGTATGAACTCGGCGGCTCGGTGTCGTGGTCACAGTCAACCACCGACGCTCAGGCGCGCTACCCGGTGAATCCCGGCTTTACGCTGGCCAGCAATCCGTCATCGGACAGCAGTTCCGGACGCGGTTTCGGCTATACCGTGCAGGCGTTGATAGAGCGGCGCATCACGCCGCACTGGTCGCTGGGTTTGGCCATGGACATTCAGCAGGCGAAAGATTACACCCCAAGCCACGGACTGCTTTATGTGCGCTACTCAATGGCCGGCTGGAACGGCGACATGGATATGCCACCACAGCCACTGGAACCGTATGCGGATTTTAAATAAGCACACGAAAATGAAAAGGTCGCCATAAATGGCGACCCTACAAGATAGTTGCGTGGTTTTTACAGGGTGCGCTTTGATGCGCTCCGGTATAAATCCCGACGGGTGCAGGTAGCGTTCGGCTATCGCTTCTCCTGATAAGCCAGCCAGGTCAGCAGTTGCAGGCTGGCGGAGAAATAGTTTTGCTCCGGCGCTAAGCGGTCGCTGAGGTAGCCGGTTTGGTTGAGCGTCAGGTCGCGCACCGCGGTCAGGCCACCTTCCATATTGTAAGGTGCCGGGGTATTGGCCAGCACATCAAACCACGCTGGCGTGGTGTCGCGCGCGTAGCCCTGCCAGACGCGCTGGAAGGGCACCAGCCGCAGGCTTTGCGGATCGTACCACCAGATATTCAGCGGAATACGAATCGCGTCATAGCTGAAGCGGTTGGAATAGCCGACCGCCGGCGCGACGGAGCCATCGGCGTTCAGCGCCACCCAGTCCAGCGGCAGGCCGGTTTTGCCAAACTGCATGTCGCCCAGCAGCGCAAGGCCATCATCAATCAGCGTGTTCCACACGCGCAGATGGCTGTGCTGCGCAAACTCCTGCCATGCGGCGAACAGGAAATAGGAAGGGTTAAGCACCACATAGCTGGTTTTATTGAAGCCCTGCGCGCCCGGCAGCATTACCTTGCGGCCGGCGTAGTCGATCACCGTTAGCTTGATGACCGCGCGCTGAATGCGATCCGACGCCTGCTGATAATCACCGCCCCACTTCTGCGCCGCGCGCTGCAGCGCCCAGGCGATCAGCACATCCCCGTCCGAAGCATCATTTTTATCGGCGATGGGATCGGCTGCGCCTGGCGTATAGCGCCAGTAGAACAGGTCATTCTGCGGATTGCGCAGATGGGTACGCGTCCACTGCCACAGCAAATCAAAGGTGGCGCGATCGTTATACGCCACCGCCAGCAGCATGCCGTAACCCTGACCTTCGGTGTGGCTGACGTTATTGTTGGCCGTATCGCTGATGCGGCCGTCGCTGCTCATAAAGCGGCTTTTGTAACTGCTCCAGCCATCGGCGACCGCCTGAGCACTGAAAAATATCACCATGAAACACAGCATCCATTGACGCCAGAACCGCATCACTCTCATCACAGCTTCCTATTGGTATCGATAATGCAGCGTGCCGCCGTCGATTTTTTCCAGCGTCAGCGGCACCGCCGCACTGCCACCCTGCGCGCGCAGCCACTGCGCGTACACGCCGGCCAGCACTGCGCTCAGCGCCAGCTGCCAGCGTTCCGCATCAACCTGACTGTCGCCCTGCGGCAGGGCATGGTGCTCAAGCATAATCGCGTTCTGCTGCGGCTGTAGCTGAACAAAGCCCCAGTTAAAGCGCGCCAGCTGGAGATTAATTTCGCGCTCCAGATCCTGCACGGTGCGCGCCTCCGGCAAAGGATAGCGCGTTGCCAGCAATTCGCCCACGCCGTTGAGGAAGGCTTCCGCCTCCGCGCCAGCGTTGTCCAGCATGCTCTCAATCATCACGCTGACCAGATCAAACCAGCCCGGCTGATACGGATGGCTGATGCGTGCGCCCGGTTGCTCACTCATTAGTTGTCTCCAAACAGATAACGGAAGTACAGATTGGCTGTGCTTTCGTTGTAATCGCCAAAGGTGTCATAGCCGAGCTGGCCGCCGATGGTGACATCTTTATTAATCTTATAATCGGCACCGGCGTGCAGGTTATAGCCGATGCCGTTTTTGCTCTCACCGCTGTAGTAGGCGCTTTTGACAAAGCCCTGATCGGCGAGGCTTTGCAGCTGGGACTGCAGCGACGGATCGTTGGGGAAATACGCGCTCTTGTCCTGGCTGTACGACTGATAGCCGACCGAACCGCCAACGTTGACTTTCAGGTCATCAAACTTGCGGCTGAAGTCGACAGGGAACGACACCGCGGCATAATTCTGCGGACTGAAATAGCCGCCCTGACCGTAGCTGAAGTAACTCAGGTTTTTGGAGAAATCCATCCACGACAGGCTCATGCCGACCTTAAGCTCGCGGTCGTCGTAGTGGTAAGGCCGCACGTAAGCGCCCGCCGTGGCCTGCACGCTGTTGTTGCTCGCCACGTTCTCGCCCAGATAGCTGTAAGCGCCGCCGCCGACGTAGAAACCCGCGTCGCCGTTATCGAAGCTCAGCATGGCGTTGCCGCCGTTTTTGGTGACGCGCCCCCAGCGCTTGCCGCTGGTCTTGTCCTCCACGCCAACGTACGACAGCAGGCTATCGGTCATGGCGCGGCGTTCACCGGTGAGGATCAGCGTCAGGAAATCGGTCAGCTTCGGCGACCACTGCACGCCGCCCACCAGCGTACTGAGATCCTGGCCGAGCGGCGTGCTGCCGAGGTCGATTTTGTAGCTGTCGCCCTTCAGCGCCATATTCAGTTCCACGCCGGTGGCCTTTTGCGAATCGGTCGACGAAGACGGCGTGTCGTCTATTTTGGCCGCGCCGGATGCCACCACATTGCCCTGCACCAGCGCGTTGCTGCCGAAGCGACGCCACGCATCACCGGCCGCACTGCCAGCGGTGAGCGACACCGGCGTCATCGTAAAGTCGAAGCGCGACTCGCCGAACGGTACGGTCGAGAAGGTCAGCGGCGCTTTGGCTTCGGTCAGCTTGCTGAGCCCCGATTCGCCGTCGCGTCCGCGCACCTGCATCTGCCCCTGTACCCAGGTGCCGGTTTTCTCCTGCAGATTGTCCATCATCTCGTCAATCTGGCGCAGCGTCTGGCTCTGCCGGACCTCCGGCGTGGTGCTCGCCAGCGTGACGTCCTGCGCGCTGCTGCTGGTGGCCGGTGCCGTTTGCCACGGCATTACCGTGCCATAGCTGGAAGGCGAACCGGACACCGGCGAGGTGCTGCGGTTGATAAACGGATTGTCCGCCAGCGCCAGACCGCCAACGGTCGGCACGCTGCCGCTCTGTGCGCCCTGCAGACCAATCAGCTGGCCGCGCGCGCTGCGCAGGTAGCTCATCGCCTGACTGTGCTCGCCGTTGGCTTCCGCCACGCGTGCCAGCAGTAACAGGCGATCCGGCGTCTGCTCATTGCGCAGGCCGCGGGTTAAGGTGTTCGCTTTGTCGATGTCGTTCTGCGCCAGCGCCACATCAATAGCGCCAGTGCGCGCATCCTGAGTGGGCGTATCCTGCGTCAGCAGATAGTCATACACCACGCCCGCTTCTTTGTTCATCTTGCCGGACTGATACAGACGCGCCATGGCAAACATCAGATCGCGGTTCTGCGGATCGTGCTGCAGCGCACCCACCAGCTTGTCATAGGCGGCGGCGTACTGCTTCTGCTCGCGCAGGCGATCGACTTCATTGATGAGATAACCGTTGCGGATACCGGCCAGCTGCGTGGGCGTACTGCGCGCCTGCAGCTCCGGACTGCTGAGGAAGCTCTGCGCTTCGGTCGTCAGTCCCGCCTGATTCAGTACCGCCACCTGCGCGGCGTAATCACCGGCGTTGCCCTGCACGCCGCGCTGCATGTTGCCGCGCACCACCGTCACCGCCGTGGTGAGATCGCCGGCTTTGGCCAGTTTCTGCGCCAGATTACCGGCATCGACCGGATTGGCTGGCGGCGTGGCGGCCAGCGCGCGTAGCGTATTGGCCGCCGCCGCGTCAGATCCCTGCGCCAGATAGCGATCGGCGGTGGCCATTTGCAGATTGAAATTCACGCGCTGCGCCAGTTCGCGCATCTCGCTGTTCTTGCTGCCGTTGGGAATGCGCGCCAGTAACTGGCTGGCCTGCTGCCAGGCACCGCTCTCGCTGGCGTTGAGCGCACCGGCATACAGCTCGCTGGTGCTGGCACCGCTGCGCAGGGTCGGCTGCATGACGTTAGCGGCCAGCAGGCTATCGCCCTGCGCGCGGTAAATGCGTGCCAGATCGAGACGCAGCCAGCCGTCGCTGGGATAGCGCTGAATGGCGCTGTTGAGCGTGGCGATGGCCGCACTGCGGTTGCCTGCCGCCAGCTCGCGTTTTGCCTGCGCACGCAGCGGATCGCTGCTGTTACCGCGCGGCGCCACGCTCTGGCGCACGCTGTCGGGCAATGATGCCAGCAGGGTATTGGCTTCGGCGCTGCGGTTTTGCTGGCGCAGCACGTAAAACAGCCCCTCTTTGGCGCTGCGGTTATCGGCATCGCTCTGCAGAATGGCCCGGTAGGTTTGCTCCGCCTGCTGCAGCTGATTGCTGCGGCGCAGCACATCAGCGCGGAACAGCTTCGCCGATATACCTTTTTCGCCCTCGGCCTGCGTCAGCGGCTCACTCAGCGCCAGCGCCTGCGCGCTGTCACCGTTTTTCAGCGCCTGCTGGGCATTCGCCAGCTGCGCGTAAAAGCGGGCGTCGGCCGCCTGCTGCTGACGCTGCTGGCTCTGATCGCCGCCCAGCTGTGCGGCGCGCGTCAGATAATCGGCGGCTTCGGCGTAGCGTCCGGCGCGCTGCGCCACGTAGCCCATACCGGCAAGCGCATCGGCGTCCTGCGGGTTGGCCTGCAGCACTTTTTCAAAGTTGTTCTGCGCACCGCTGACGTCGCCGCTGTTCAGCGCGCTAAAGCCAGCGCCCTTCTCCGCGCCGCCGACGTTTTTGCGGTAGTAATCCACCACTGCACTGTCCTGCGGATGGCGCTGCTGCCAGGTCTGGTAGAGCGCGGCGTCTGACGCCTGTGGCGCCAGCCACAGCAGCGCCTGACGCAGCGAGCGATCGGCCTCTTTATTACCGTCCGCCATGCTGGCCAGCACATCAATGCCCTGCCGGCGCGTCGCTTCCTGATAGGTCAGCGCTTTGCCCAGCGCCAGCTGAGCGCCGGTATCCTGCGGATGGTCGGCGGCAAACTGCCGCAGCGCCTCCACAGCCTGGGGCAGCAGCGTGCGGTCGCCGGCCATGGTCAGATAATATTCTGCCGCCACGCTCGGCGGCGGCTCGTTGCCGCTGAAGGTGTTGCGCCAGGTTTGCAGCGCGGCGGCGATGTTACCGCTGCGCGCCTGCTGACGCGCCAGCGACAGCTGCGCCTGCGGAATGCTCTGCAGCTGCCGCGCGTTGTCCAGCTCCGTCAGATGCGGATCGTTGGGCGATACCGCACTCAGGCGGGCGCGCCACTGTGCCGCATCAGCCGCGCTGCCGCTTTGCTGTGAATAGAGCGCCAGCAGATACAGCGCCTGGGTATTGTTCGGCTCCACCATCAGGATTTTTTGCAGCGAGGCTTTCGCCAGATCGTCATGCGCTTTCTGATGCCAGTAGGCCGCCTGGTCGAACAGTGCCTGTAACGCCGGATTGGTGCTCTCCGCCGCCAGCAGCGGCTGTGAGAAGGCCAGCGCGCCGCCCAGCAGCAACGCCTGACGAATACCGGCACTTATCAGCTGTTTTTTCATTATTTTTATCCTTACTTCCGGCCGGAGTGACTATCGTCTTTCGGGTGGAGACGGCGCCACGCATGACGCTTCAGCATCACCCAGGCCGCACTGCCGATCAGCGCCGACAGCAGCAGCGCCGCCAGCGCCATAAGTACCGAGTGCTGGTTGGCATACCACACCACCATCATGTACCACGGCATTTCACCGCTCGGGAACTGCGGCCCGACGCGGAAGCTGCGGATGCCGTTCTCATCGGTGATGATGGCGGTATCACCGCGGATGCCGGCGTTGATGCGCGCCGAATTCAAATCATCGTGCAAACGCAGCAGCTGCTGATCGCTGGTGGCGACCGTCATCACCACCAGACGATCGGCGCTCCACGGTGAGCGATAGCTGACAAAGCCGCGCCACGCTTCATTTGAGGAGAAGTAGCGATCGGCATCCAGCTGCTGGCGAGACCAGTCACCGGTCAGCCAGCCGCGCAGCTTATCGACGGTGGTCGGCTCTTTGACGCCCAGCGTATTGCCGCTGGTCTGGTAAGCGGTGCCGGCCAGCATCTGCTGCGTGAAGGCGCTGTGCTGCATGGTGCTCACCGCCAGTACATCGCTGTGCTGCAGGCGCGTCAGATTGGTGCCGCCGTTCGGCAGGCCAAACAACACCTGGTTCTGCACCAGCGGCACGCCGGTGGCGTTACCGGCGCGCGCGGCCATGTCCAGCAGCGTGGCGATCTCGGCATCACCCGGCGCCTCCGGCAGCAGCAGCGTGGTCTGCGAAAAATCCGCCAGCCGCGAGAACGGGAACGAAGCACCGACGAAGTACGACAGGTTCGGCAGCATGGTGAAGTGGCGCGTGTGGCTCAGATCGATCCACGAATCCTCTTCGATACGGCTCTTGATGTTGTTGTTGAGCAGCACGCCGCACGGCGCATCCGCCTTTGGCTTGATATTGAAGTAGAGCGCCAGCTGGTTGTCGCCGTAAATCAGGTATGGCTCCAGCTTCAGCGTGTACTGCTCCTGGCGTGCATCCCCGCCCAGCCGGTGCCAGGCG
The DNA here is from genome assembly GCF_030024295.1 of Pantoea sp. Pa-EAmG. Classification (NCBI taxonomy): domain Bacteria; kingdom Pseudomonadati; phylum Pseudomonadota; class Gammaproteobacteria; order Enterobacterales; family Erwiniaceae; genus Pantoea; species Pantoea sp. Pa-EAmG. The sequence continues at coordinate 5,225 of NZ_JASEWO010000045.1, read as the reverse complement.
CTCTCCAGTAGCCCGACTTTGTTCACCGTCAGGTTGCGCAGGAAGGTGCCGTTCAGCGTGACGTTAAGAAACGAATTGTTTTCATCGATCCAGCTTTCCGACGGGAAACGGTAGTGCAGATTGACCGGAATCGCGTCGCCGTCCCACAGGAACAGATCCGGTGCCGCGCGGAAGTTAACCCGCAGCGCATCGTGCCAGATACCGGTGGTGGTCAGGCTCTGATCTTTACGCAGCAGCTCGCTGAGACGCACCGGGCGGCTGGTGTTGATCCAGCGCGGTGCGTCGTACGGTTTGCGCGTGCCAATCGGCTGCGGCGGTACGTTCAGGCTGCTGGCATCGGTGGCCAGCGGCTGCGTGGTCAGGCGGTTGGCCGCCTGGCGCAGCTGGGCATCATCCGCACCGACCACCAGCAGCAGTTTGTACACCGGATTGTTGGGGTTATCGATCACCTGCAGCAGCGGACCACGGGCTGCGGGCAGCGTCACGCTGCCGATTTTGTCACCCGGATGGCCGATCAGGATACCGTTGTGCTCGGGCAGATCGCCGCGCACCACCGGGAAACGGATGCCACGGTAATCCGACTGAATGCCGAGCCAGGAAGCCACCAGCGCGGCGGCGCTGACGCTATCCGGCGAAACGTTAGCGGCAAAACCAAAGGTCACGCTGGCGGGCGTCATGCGCTGCACATCAATAAACGGACGCGGGAAGTTGCGCAGGCTGGTGCCAATGTTGAGCTGCTGACCTTCGAGGCTCAGCGTGGTTTTCGGCAGAATGGTGACCTGATACTGCTGCGCGCTCTCTTTTTCGCACAGCAGCTTGTCGGCATCGTTGATTTTAAAGCTGAGGTTATTACTGGAAACCACCATCGCCGCCGGAATATCCAGCTGATAGTCGCTGACATCGCTGTCGCTGGCACCCAGCGGCAGCGTGCCGAGCGGCTGGCCGTTGAGCATCAGCTGCAGCGACGTGTTGCGCGCCGCCAGCGCGGCAGAGACGCGCAGCGACAGGTTGAGCCGCGCATTAGTGATCACCTCATCGCCCGGCAGGGTAAACAGAATACCGGACTGCAGCTGGCCGCCGGTCAGGGTGATGCCGCGCGGCTGTCCCATCTGCGCCACCGAAATGGTGCTGCTCACCGGCTGGTTTAACAGCGCGCCAGCGGGTTCAGCGGCAGCCGGTGCCTCCGCAGCCACCGGCGGTATGACGATGTCAGGCGCAGCCGATGCTGCTGGCGTTGCTGCCTCTGCCGGCGGTGCTGACTCTGCCGACTGTACGGGTGCTGTATTTTCCTGCAGCGGCGCTGCATCGCCCGGCGTGTACGGCGCGTCGCCCGCCGCCTGCTTCAGCTGCGGATCGGCACTGCCATCCAGCCCCTGCGGCGGCGGTACGTCAGAGAGCGCGGCGCTGTCCTGGGTTACCGCCGGCGTCTCTGCCCAGGCCGGGGCGAGCAGCAGCGTGGTGGTCAGCGCGCTGGCCAGCAGCGTGTACGTCAATGTTTTCATGCTGCGCTGTCCTCTTTGGCCGTTGCCTGGCCATCACGCTTGCGCGCCTCACGGCGATCTTTCCAGCTCAGCCAGAACAGCTCAAAGACGGTACGGATGATGGTGCCGAGCGACACCAGCGGGTTGTCCTGCTTATATTCCGGCTGGATCCACGCATCGGCCCGCGCCAGCACCACGCGCACCAGTTCACGGCGGCGCGCCAGCGGCATCGCGCCAAAGCGCAGGCGAATGGTCTCCTCATCACCGGAGATCTTGCTCACCGGAATGGTGATGGCACCCGATTTCAGCAGCAGATCGATCTCTTCGATTTCATCGTGCTCATGCCGGTTGTCTGGCGCATCCAGCTGCGCGCCGCCCATCGACAGATCGCTGGTTTGCGTGCGCGAAGAGATGCCGCTGGCATAGTGAATCACCGCCGGGATCTGCACCTCGATACGAATGGTTTTACGCACCTGTTTGGTTTCACGTGCCACGGCAATCGCCGCCATCAGGATGATCAGGCTGAACACCGCCCAGCCGACGTTGAGCGCAATCACATAAGGATCGACGCCGAAGTAATCATGCGCCACGGCGCGCACCACGCCGGCCACAATACCAATCGACAGCAGCGCGGCAACGATGACGTGAGGCCGCACGATGTGGAAATCAAAGAAGCCCTGGTCCAGCAGACCACCTTTATCCGTCACGTTGAATTTGCCGTGCTTTGGCGACAGCAGGGTCAGCAGCGTCGGGATCACCAGGTGGAAGCACATCACGGTTTCGTAGATTTCACCCCAGAAGGTGTAGCGGAATTTGCCGTTCATGCGCGAGTTAACGTACAGCGACATCACCAGATGCGGCAGTACGTAAGCGAAGATGAGCGACGCCGACGAGTGGATAATATTCAGGTTAAACAGCAGGTAAGCCAGTGGCGCAGTGAGGAAAGCCACGCGCGGCAGGCCGAACTGGAAGTGCAGCATGGCGTTGAGGTAGCACAGACGCTGCTGCCACTTGAGCCCACGGCCCAGCAGCGGATTGTCGACGCGGAAAATCTGCGTCATGCCGCGCGCCCAGCGGGTACGCTGAATCACATGCAGACCCAGACGTTCGGTCGCCAGTCCCGCCGCCAGCGGAATTGCCAGGAACGCCGAACCCCAGCCGAGACGCTGCATTTTCAGCGCGGTATGTGCGTCCTCGGTGACGGTTTCCACCGCGAAGCCGCCAATCTGTTCCAGCGCGCTGCGGCGGATCACCGCACAGGAGCCGCAGAAGAACGTGGCGTTCCAGTTGTCGTTGCCCTGCTGCACCGGGCCGTAAAACAGCGAGCCCTCATTCGGGATGCTGCGCGCGGCGCGCAGGTTACGTTCGAACGGATCCGGCGAGTAAAAGTAGTGCGGCGTCTGCAATAACGCCAGCTTCGGATCTTTCAGGAACGGACCGACGGTGGCCTGCAGGAACGTGCGCGTCGCCACGTGGTCGCAGTCAAACACGCAAATCAGCTCGCCTTTGGTGATTTTCATGGCGTGATTGAGGTTGCCGGCTTTGGCGTGGCGGTTATCGTCGCGCGTGATATAGCCGACGCCAACGTCGGCGGCAAATACCGCGAACTCGCTGCGTTTGCCGTCATCCAGCAGGTAAACTTTGATCTTATCGCGCGGATAGTCGATACACTGCGCCGCCAGCACGGTATCCCGCACTACGTCGAGGCTTTCGTTATAGGTCGGCACGTAGACATCGACCGTCGGCCACAAGCGGGTATCATCCGGCAGCGGTTCAATGGTGCGTTTTAATGGCCAGGTGGTTTGCAGGAAGCCGAGAATTAAGATCAGCCAGACATACAGCTCGGCCAGATATAAGCCGATACCGAGAATTGCTTCAATCTCGGAATTAAACTGCAGCGTCTCCGTGGTGCGCCACCAGATATATCGGGTCGACATCAGCGCGGAAAGAAAAACCATCACAATGGTTATTTTACGGCTTTTACTGAAGCCCAGTAAAAACATCATGCCAATACTGATCAAACCAAAAATATACTGTTTCTGGCTGTCCATAGGCGTGATGACGATTACCGCAGCGACCGGTGCAAGCACCAGCAGCAGCAGGTAAAACCCGAGTTTACTCATGATTCACCCTGAAGAAGCTGTGTTGTTATTATTTGAACCAGGCCGCTGGCGGCCGGGCTTGTTAATAATGACTGCGGATCGGTGCCTGAACTTCGCCGTTGCCTACGTTGATATTCAGGATATTCGCCACCCGTTTTGCCACCAGTTCAATATCAAACGCCGCTGCCGAAGCCGGGCTGAAATCATAGATTGACTGCTGCGAGGCATTGGCCTCAGCCACGCTTTCATCGCGGTGCACCACGCCAAGTAAATTATCGCCCAGCCGCTGCTGCATAAATGCGGTTACTTCACGGCTGATATTCCGGCGATTATCACTTTGGTTGAGCACGAAATAATGACCGTGCTGATTATTTAATGGCTGGCCAATCATGCGATGGTTTTCAATTTGCGGCAGCAGCGCCACCGAGGCGGTATCCGCCAGCATCACCACTAAATGCATATCGGCCAGCGCCTGCATGGCTTTCAGCGCCGGACCGGGTCCCGGCGGAAAATCTGCAATAATTACCAGACCCGGATAATTCAGGACGGTATCCAGGCCGCGTTTTAAGAAATGGGCATCGTGCGCCAGGTTGTGTTCGAAGCGCTCACGCTGCGCTTCAGTCACCTCACCGTAAGGCATGACAAAGATGTTGCTGCCGGTGGTGAGGATCGACTGACTCCAGTCAGCCTGCTCTTCCGAGCGCGCCACAAAGCCGCGGCTGTCGTGCAGCGGTACGCCAAAATGCAGGCGCAGCGCATTTTGTACGTCAAAATCGATCGCCAGCACTTTGCTGCCGGCACGCGCCAGACTCCAGGCCAGGTTGGCCGCCATGGTGGTTTTTCCTACTCCCCCTTTTGGCGAGCACACACAAACTAATGGCATAGCGCGATCTTCTCCAGTAACGGTTTGAGCAGTGTTTCTTTAGATAAATGAACCGGTTCCGCCGCACGCGAGCGGAACAGTGCGCCAAAGCGCGAGGGCGTAGCAGGCTCCGGCTGCGCCACGGCGGGCGCAGTGGCCGGTGCTGCGGCAGCAGGGGCAACAGCCTGTTCAGCGACCGGCGCGCTGACCGGCGGCGGTGGGAACAGAGAAGTGGCCGCCTGACGCGCTACGTGCGTGGCTGCCGGTGCCAGTGACGACACGGACGCGGCAGTAGGCGCGCTGCTTGCTGGCGGGAATAACGCGCTGCGCGGTGTTTCTGTGTCGGGTGCCGGCGCGCTGGCGGCGAGGCTCTGCAGCAGTGATGCCTTTTCACTGCGGGCGACGGGCGCCGGATTAAGAGCCTGCGGCGGCGCGACAAACTCATCGCCGCGAATCGGCTGCGGCTGCGGCAGATCGACGCGCTGGCCGCTACCCAGCTCCGGCTCATCATCCGTCGCCAGCTGACGGATGATCGCCCACTGGCTGTGATCGGCTTCCAGCGATTGCCCGGACATATCCTTAAAAGCAATGTCCAGCGTTTGCGTTTTTTCCTGGAAACGCTGCAGATCGTCGTAGTTCTTCATGATCAGAGCCTGTTAAAGCGGAGGGGTAATTTCCGCGAATATAACACACACGTTAAGACACGGTGAGAGAATTCTGATTATTAAAACCGCAGATTCGACAAAAGAGTTTTATCTGAAAGATTGAAAATATACAGAT